>JAULZL010000306.1:4204-5242 GCA_032117355.1 Candidatus Nanopelagicales bacterium | reverse complement strand
GACACGACCATCAGACTCCGGAGGAGTATCAGGAGATGTTCGCGAAGCAGGAGTCGCTCCTCGCGGCATGGAACGAGGCCTCATGCTGAACGGCGTCGATGTCTGGTCAGTCGTGCTCGCAATCGTTCTCGTCGGGATAGCCGGCCTGCTCGTCAGCGCGGAGACTGCCCTCGGCCGCGTGACTCGCAGCCATGCAGAGGAGCTCCGGCGCGAGGGCGCAAAGGTGCAGCACCTCTTCGACGTGATCGATGACCGGCCTCGCTACGTCAACGTGCTGCTCTTCCTCTCGACCGCTGCAACCGTGACCGCGACTGTTCTCGTGTCGTCCGTGTGCTTCAACATCTTCGGGCTCGCAATGGACTGGCCAATCTCCCTTTCCTTGGTCGTTGCAGTGGCCGTCATGGTGGTGGTTTCGTACGTGGCGCTTGGCGTCGCCGCGCGAACCCTCGGCCGCCAGCATGCGGATCGGATCGCCTTGGTCACGGCCGGCCCTGCAAAGTTCCTGGCCAAGATCCTTGGTCCGCTGGCATCCCTCCTGATCCTGGTGGGCAACGCGTTGACGCCAGGCAAGGGCTATCGGGAAGGTCCCTTCGCCACCCAGGCGGAGTTGCGTGATCTCGTCGACCAGGCCGAGGCCGACAGTCTCATTGAGGACGATGAGCGGCAGATGATCCACTCCGTCTTCGAGTTGGGCGATACGTACGCGAAGGAGGTGATGGTGCCGCGAACCGAGATGATCTTCATCGAGCGCACGAAGACCCTTCGACAGGCGCTGTCACTGGGACTTCGATCCGGGTTCTCGCGAATCCCGGTTATCGGCGAGAACTCCGATGATGTCGTTGGGATCGTCTACCTCAAGGACATCGTCCGCCGGACCTTCGAGTACCGGGACTCAGAGCGCACCGAGAAGGTGGACTCCCTGATGCGCGCTCCCTACTTCGTCCCCGACAGCAAGGTTGCCGATGCGCTCCTGCGTGAGATGCAGTCCGCCCGGATCCACCTCGCCATCGTCGTCGACGAGTACGGCGGCACGGCGGG
>JAULZL010000306.1:0-4194 GCA_032117355.1 Candidatus Nanopelagicales bacterium | reverse complement strand
CGCCCGCAACCGCGAGCCGTACTACGTGCCCGAAGGAACCTCGCTGACGGCGCAGCTGGCCAACTTCCAGCGCGACCGGCGCCGCATGGCCTTCGTGGTCGACGAGTACGGCGACACGCTCGGGCTCGTGACGCTGGAGGACATCCTCGAGGAAATCGTCGGCGAGATTTCTGACGAGTACGACACGGCTGCTCCGGAGATCGCCAGTGTCAGCGAAGGTGCCTATCGCGTGAGTTCCCGACTCCATGTCGATGACCTTGCCGCTCTGGCGGGCATCGACATCGACTCCGAGGAAGAGGGGGTCGATACCGTCCTGGGTCTGATGGGCAAGCGACTAGGCATGGTCCCCATCCCAGGAGCCGAGATCATTGAAGGCGGCTACCGGCTTGTCGCCGAATCAGGTGCCGGACGGCGTCACCGCATTGCCACGGTCCTCGTCGAACCCGTCCAGCCAATCGGCGAACCGGCGTCGCAGCCCACCGGCACGCCGCAGCCCACCGGCACGCCGCAGCCCACCGGCACGGCGCAGCTAGGCGAACCAGCGGATGGGACTCCCAGTGCGGCGGCAGACGGACTACTCAGTGCCGAAGTGAGTCCTGCGCCAGCCGCTAGCCCTGCCAGGAGCGTTGAGCCCGCCGACTCCGGCTCGGACCGTGGTGACTCCGGCTCGGAGCCCGACGACTCTGCTGAGGGCAACCGGGGCCACGGCGTGACCCCACGGTCACAGACCTAGACCACAGTTCATGAACTACGCATTGTTGAATGGCTGCGGGCCGACCGCCATGCCGCACACTATGAATGGCGCAGTTGCACGGCCGCCTTGTGTGATCGATTGGCCGGCGCTCCTGCCCGATGAGTTGCGACGACTGGGGTCCGCTCACCATGGCTGATCCACAACACATGGAAGGTGGGGACATGCTGGGCGCAAGCGTTACTGGCGGCGAAGGCGACGCTGAGCTTCATGACGACGGCGGTGTGCTGGACGACGCCGAGAACGCCAAGCTGGTGACGCTCGCCCGCGGTGCCCGCGGACGGATCGGGGCGATTCAGGGTGCTGCGCTTCGTGATGACATGGGCCGCACGTACTCGGGTGCCTCTGTAGAGACCCCCAGCCTTCAGCTGACCGGCGTGGAGTTGGCCGTCGCCCAGGCGGTCGCGGCCGGTGCGCGCGGAGTCGAGGCCGTGGTGGCGGTTGGCTCGATTGCTCCCCGTGAGCTTGAACTGGTCCGTGAGTTCGGGGGCCGAGGGGTGCTCGTCATCGAGTGTCGCCCGGATGGCTCTGTCAATGCTTGGCATCGAACGTGATCGGCCGTCCTGAGTCGCGGGCCGCGGAGCCCTCGCCCCCGGAGATGCCGTCCGACGGCATGCCCGGCGATGGTGCCTCCGGCCATGACGCCTCTGGCGATGGCGGGTCCGGTGCCGGCGCGTCTGATCGGGTGTCTCCCCATCGAAGCGGGTTCGTCTCGATCGTAGGTCGACCCAACGCCGGCAAGTCAACGCTGATCAACCGGCTGGTGGGCCAGAAGATCGCCATCACGTCGTCTCGTCCTCAGACCACGCGTCGTGTTATCCGCGGGATCATTACTCGGCCGGATGCGCAGCTGATTCTCGTCGACACGCCTGGTTTTCACCGGCCGCGCACCCTCCTTGGTGAGCGGCTGAACGATCAGGTTCGAGAGGCGTGGGCCACCGTGGATGCCATTGCCTTCTGCATGCCGGCAGATCAGGAGATTGGCCCGGGGGATCGCTTTATTGCTCGCGAGGTCATGTCCCTCGGGAGGACGCCACTGGTCGCAGTGGTCACCAAGGCTGACGCAGTCCCTCGCGATGTCCTAGCTGAGCGGTTGGCTGGCGTCAGCGATCTGGCTGACGAACTCGAGTTGTCTTGGGCGGCTGTCGTGCCGGTGTCGGCACGGACGGGGGAGAACATTGAAGTCCTGCTGGAAGCGCTCATTCCTATGCTCCCGCCTGGCCCGGTGCTCTATCCCGATGGTGAGATCACAGATGAACCCATCGAGATCGCTGCCGCTGAGCTGATCCGCGAAGCAGCACTTGAGGGAGTCCAAGACGAGTTGCCGCATTCCATCGCCGTTGTCATTGAAGAAATGGGTCTGCGCGAGGGACGACCCCCTGATCGCCCGCTAACCGATGTGCGGGCGCATCTGTTTGTGGAGCGCGACAGCCAGAAGGCGATTGTTATTGGCAAGGCTGGAACTCGACTCAAGAAGGTTGGCACGCGCGCCCGGCTGGGCATCGAGGCGCTCGTTGGCACCCCGGTCTACCTTGATATTCACGTCAAGGTAGCCAAGGACTGGCAGAAGGACCCGAAGCACCTTCGCCGTCTGGGCTTCTAGAACGGCGGAGGTTCGGGTCGTGGTGGAGGCCAGTGGCCGACGTTCTCCGCGGCCCGGATCTTGGCTTTCGCGGGGCCCGACGCTGAGTCGACAGCGGTGCTTGGCGCGGAGTCGGCAGGGGTGCTTGGCGCGGAGTCGACAGCGGGGCCCGACGCTGAGTCGACAGCGGTGTCTGGCGCGGAGTCGGCCCTCTCTGTTGGCGCCGGTGTTTTATCGCCCAAGAGGGGTGCGGCGTGGCGGTCGTAGCGACGACCCAGGGGAGAAACCCAGGTGCAGGCGCCGGATTCATCGGAAGACACGATTCGCCACCCGCCATGCGTCTTCAACTGATGGTGGCGAGTGCAAAGTGCTCCGAGATTCGCCGGACTCGTGGCTCCGCCGCTCCTCCAGGACTCAGCGTGATCGATTTGGCAACGGTCGGCTCGGCGTGAGCAGCCGGGGAATCGGCAGGTGCCATCGCGTGCCTGGATGAATGTGCGAAGTCGGTCCGAGACTCGGTAGGTCTTGCGCCCATAGTCCAGGAGGTGGCCGGTCAGCGGATCGCTGACAAGTCGACGCATGGTTGCGTCATCGAGCAACTCACGCACAACATCCGCCGGGATTGGCCCAACGTTGCGAACGGCGCCCGGTTCAGAGTTGAGACCCAACAGCGACTCAAGGCCGATGATGATGTCTAGGTGGACGACGGGCTGGGTGGCAAGGACGGGTGGCGCGGTGGGGGGTGGTGTCGCGTCGGTCGCGGTGGTTGACGGCGCGGTGGTTGACGGCGCGGTGGTTGACGGCGCGGTGGTGGCTGGCGCGGTGCCCGAACGGCGCGCAGGATCGAATGGCCCGCCGATGATGAGGGCGCCAAGTGCTGCTGCGCGGCGTTGCCCGGCCGAGGCATTGCACGGGACTGCCAGTTGAGGGTTCTTGGCAAGCGATTCGACAGCAGTAAGGCAAGCATGTGCATGCTCGGCCCGCATCCGGGCGATGAGCAGGGCATTGCCGTCGGCTTCGCCCACCACAAAGACATCGTGCCCTCGGGCGGTGGCGCGGCGTCGAGCCCGGGCGTGCTCGGCATCGATGGCAAGTAGCGCTCGCTCGGCCGCCTGACGGGCGCGCCCGAGGGTTGATCGGTGTGCGATGGGCAGGACCCGCTCCTGCAAGAGACGGCATGCGATCGCGAAGCGCTGCCGATCCTGCGCGGAGCCCCCGGTTGCCGCGGGCAGGCGCTCAGCGGCCTCCGAGATCATTGCTGCCTGGGGGTAGCCGATGAGCCCCCATGAGAGCGCCCGCGAGGTTTCGAGAAGTGGCCCTGCCAGGTGGCGGGCGACGTTGATGCGGCGTTGGGTGAAAGTCGCCGTCCAGTTGAGTGCTGCGGACACCTCGTCCCGGATGCTGTCCTCGATATCGGCTGCAGCGCGAAACGTGCCTGAACCGCCTGAACCGCCTGGGTCGGCCCCGGCATCCCCGGCAAGGTAGCGATCTACCCGTGAGTGTGGGCCAGCGACGGCCACCAGTGCGTCCGACTGAAGGGCGTGGCACCAGGCGATGACTCGCTCAAGGATTTGCAGATAGGCAATGCCGTCATCAGGGTTCAGCGAGGTGGGGTCGATTGCAGCCAGCATCGCCACCAGGCTTGCACTCGGGGGCTGTTGGGCCAGGCGGTCCAAGAGTTTGGCTGGATGGACGCGAAGGCTGTCTGCGTGCTGTTCGACGAGGTCTAGGGATTGACCGTGTGGATCGTCAAGGTGTGGATCGTCGAGGTGCGGGTCGTCGAGGTGCGGGTCGTCGAGGTGCGGGTCGTCGAGGTGCGGGTCGTCGAGGTGCGGGTCGTCCAAAGGCGCGTCGTCCAAAG
>JAULZL010000305.1:0-4707 GCA_032117355.1 Candidatus Nanopelagicales bacterium | reverse complement strand
GACCACGAGCGTCCCGTCGCCGAATGAAGTCTCGACAAGCGAGGCGACGATCGTCTACTGGGCCGATGGATCGACCGAACTCGGCCGACTCGGTGAGGCGACTCGGCGCAGTGTGCCGCTTGTCAGCGTGCCGATCGAAGTCCAGAACGCGGTCCTCGCGGCGGAGGACCGCACCTTCTACGAGCACGGTGGTATCTCACCGCTCGGGATAGGCCGTGCCATCTGGAACAACCTGAGCGGCGGCTCGACCCAGGGCGGCTCCACCATCACCCAGCAGTATGCGAAGAACGCCTACCTGTCTCAGGACCGATCATGGGACCGCAAGCTTCGAGAGGCACTGCTTGCGTTCAAACTCGAGACGGTGGTCTCGAAGTCGCAGATCCTCGAGGACTACCTCAACACCATCTACTTCGGTCGCGGTGCATACGGCATCGAGGCTGCGTCCATCGCGTACTTCGGCAAGCCGGTCACCGAACTGTCCACCTCAGAGGGTGCCGTGCTCGCGTCGATCATCAAGTCGCCGAGCGGCCTTTCCCCTGAGGAGAACCTGCCCGCCCTCGAAGGTCGCTGGGTGTACGTCATCGACGCAATGGTGGAACAAGGCTGGCTCACCCCCGATGAGCGGGCCGCAGCGGTGTTCCCAGAAATCGCAAAGGCCAAGGCCGGCAACCGGCTCGGGGGCCAGACCGGGTTCCTCCTCAATGCGGTCACCTCAGAACTCGCAGCCCTCGGTTTCGACGAGACTGAAATTCAGCGCGGTGGCCTGCGCATCACCTCGACCTTCGAGCGCAAGGCCCAGCGAGCCGCAACCGCCGCAGTAAAGCAGGAGGGCCCAGACTCCGAAACTCAGGGCCTCCGCATCGGTCTGGCGGCTGTGCGCCCGGGCACCGGTGAGGTCATCGCTATGTATGGCGGCAAGGACTTCGTCACCGATCAAATCAACAATGCCACTCGTCGATTCGCGCAGGCAGGCTCAACCTTCAAGCCGTTCGCCCTTGCTGCCGCCGTTGAGCAAGGGGTCCCGCTGTCGTCGATGTGGGACGGTGATTCGCCGGCCACCATCCAGGGCTACACGCTCAACAATTACGGCGACAAGAGCTACGGCAAGGTGTCGCTCCTCGAGGCGACCGAACGAAGCATCAACACGTCGTATGTGCAACTGGAGTCTGATATCGGGGTTGACAACGTGGCTGATGCCGCACTGAGAGCGGGGGTTCCGGAGGGAACGCCAGGCCTCAACCTCGATCAACTCGACCTCACGTTCGTCCTTGGCACCGCCTCGCCTTCGGGGCTCGACATGGCCAATTCCTACGCCACCTTCGCTGCAAGCGGTGCCCGGGCGACCCCGACCGTCATCAAGCAGGTCGTGGGACCGAACGGTGGCCTGCTGTACGAGTCCGACCCCCAGACGACTGGGGCCTTCGCCGCCGACGTGGCGAACACGGTCTCGTACACGCTGTCGAAGGTCGTCACGAACGGAACGGGCGCGACGGCACTCGCACTCGGCCGCCCTGCGGCCGCTAAGACCGGCACGACCGACGGCAACCGCAGTGCCTGGTTCGTCGGCTACACGCCACAACTCGCGACCGCAGTGCTCATGGCAAAGGAGGACGAAGCCGGAATCCCAGTGTCACTCTCCGGCACCGGAGGCCTCGGCACCGTGACCGGCGGCTCCTTCCCGGCGGCCATCTGGGTGGCCTTCATGAAGGCCGCGCTCGGCGACTCGGAGGTTGCCGCCTTCCCGGCGCCGCCCGCCGGCGTCATCATCCCCGTCAATTGCCCAACCGTTCTCCCGCCGGAGGGCGAGGAGGTGCCGATGGGCTGCCCGATCCCGCAGATCGTTGAGTTCGGGCCCTCGAGTGAGCCGGTCGACGAGTCAAACCCCGGTGACGTCGCACCATTGCCCTCTGAGCCCGTCGACCCAGCGGTCGATGTGCCATCCCCAGAGGCGAATCCGGACGGATCCCCCGCTCTCCCAGCTGACCCTGCTGCCCCACCACCGACTCCGACACCGACTCCGACTCCGACACCGAGTGCGGCTGGCAGCGGGCCTCCGACCGAGTAGGAGCAATAGGCTCATTTCTCGTGACCACTCGACCGGACATCGTGCACCCATCCGCCGAGGATCCGATCGCACGCTCGGCGAGCAATATCGTCGGCGGACCCTTCGGACGTCTCGCTCGCGCGGGGCGCCACTGGTGGTCCCCGCTCCGGGTGCTCGTCGTGTTCACGACGGTGGCGTATGCGGTCGGCTACGCCCTTGATCTTTCCTGCCGCGCCACCGGCTGGGCCTCGCCTGAGCGATATGAACACCTGTGCTACTCGGATATCCCGCCCCTGTACTCACTGCGCGGCTTTGCCGATGGCCTCATTCCGTACCTGCAGACCGCGCCGGGGCAGACCCCGCTCGAATACCCGGTGATTACCGGAATTTTCATGCAGATTTCAGCAATGATCACCCGGGGGCTCACCGGCCTCTTCGGCAGCCTTGACACCGGTCAGACCTTCTTCGACGTCAATGTGCTCCTGCTGCTCATCGCACTCGTCGTTGCCGTCATCACCACCGCACTCACGGTGAAGCGCCGGCCATGGGACGCCGCAATGGTGGCCCTCGCCCCCACCGTGATCCTTGCGGCGACAGTGAACTGGGACCTCCTCCCTCTCGCGCTCGCCGGCTGCTGCCTGCTGCTTTGGTCGCGCTCGCGGCCGCTGGCCGCCGGAGTCCTCCTCGGGTTGGCCATCGCAGCGAAGTTCTATCCGCTGTTCTTCCTCGGGGCATTCCTCGTGCTCACCGTGCGATCGGGGCAGTGGCGGGCCTTCGGTCTCCTCCTAGGCGGCACGGTGGGAAGTTGGCTCGCGGTGAACCTGCCGTTCATCATCGCCAATGCCGAGGGCTGGTCCTTCTTCTACCGCTTCAGCCAAGAGCGCGGGGAGGACTTCGGCTCGATCTGGTTCGCAGCGACACAGCTCGGCATCGGCAGCATCCAGCCTGAAATACTGAACCCCGTCGCCTCGGGCCTGTTCCTGCTGCTCTGCCTTGCAATCGGCATTCTTGCCCTCACAACGGCCAGACGGCCGAGGCTCGCTCAGCTCCTCTTCCTCATCGTGGCTGCTTTCGTGGTGACGAACAAGGTCTACTCGCCGCAGTACGTGCTGTGGCTCGTACCGCTCGCCGCCATGGCTCGGCCTCGGTGGCGCGAGTTCATCATCTGGCAGGCGGGAGAGGTCGTCTACTTCGTCGCGATCTGGTGGTTCCTCGTGGGCTACGGGGTCACCGACACCAAGGGCATGACGCCGCAGTGGTACGCGGTGGCGACCTTGGTCCACATCGCTGTGACGATCTGGTTCGCGGCCCTCATCATTCGCGACATGGTCAAGCCAGACCGAGATCCGGTGAGAACCGATGGCTTCGATGATGACTCCGATGACCCAGGTGGCGGCGTTTTCGACAAGGCACCGGATGTCTTCACACTCCAGCGACTCTGGCGGCCTTCCCATTCAGGAGGTCAGGCCTCGAGCACCTCGTCGAATCGTGTCGTGGTGAATCGGACGTCGGCGGTCACCTGATCGCCAACGGCCGGGATCACGCAGCCCCGTGGCAACCAGATCATCGAATGGTGCTGGTGCGGCGGTTCGGCGAACCAGCGTTGGCGTCCGGCCCAGGTGAACGGCGACATCGCTCGTCCGGCTGACTCGAGTGCGCCGGTTCCCGCAGCGACGACCCGCTGACGTGTCGATGCCACGGGGCTGGGTGCCGAGAGGCCTATGCCGTGCCCGGTACCTCCCGAAACCACGACAAGCGTGCCGTCCCTCGGGCCCGTGCGCTGGCGATAGCCGACGTGCGTCCGTGCAGTTAGTGGATGCACGGCAAGAACAGTGCCCTGCGCGGTCAGGGCGCTTCGATCACCAAGCCAGAGCCGGGTTCCGATGCGGGACTTGATCTTGATGCCCGGAGCGGCAACTGCAACGGAGTGGAGCTCGTCGTCGCTGAGATGTGAGGTCCAGATGGCAGCGGCCGTTGCCGACTGGGCCGTCCATCCTGAAATCTCAGCCAACCACAGGCCGGCCCATCGGCAAACCTCGCGGGCGCGCGCGCTCATGGGAACCGCTCCGCGTCCGGTCACCTCGTCGGCGGGCTGGGTCATCGGCAGGTGGAGGGTGAGACCCTCGATGGCGAGACGGCCCTCGTTCATTGCCGATCGGATCGAGGTGTCGGCAAGGGTGGCGAGGAGTTCGCGCTCGTCCATGCCGAAGCGATGCATCGAACTGCGAGCCTCGATGAGGATGCGGCTCACCCCGCCGCTCGTACTCAGGGCGAGAAGCGCGGACGGCCTCGAGATGGTTCGGACCACTCGCTCGGAGTCGGCTCGTTCGAGGACCCGTGACCAGACTCGTTCAGCCGCGGCATCTCGGGGCTCGAATGGCTCGAGGACGACGACATCGCCGTCAAAGACCTCGAGAATCCCCTGGAGTTCATAGATGGTCCCGACGGCGACACTGCGACTGCCGAGTCGGGTCGACTCACGTGCGAGCAGGCCTTGACCGATGCCGTAGCCATTGCCTTTCACGACCGGGATCATGTGGGCGTGCGCGGATGTTCCCGTGTGGACGGATTCGAGGTGTCGGCGCCATGCGCTCGTGTCCAACTGCAGCGTGAACGACATCTGGCGAGTCTCCTATCCGCGACGTGATTGGTAGGTGCGGAAT
>JAULZL010000304.1:0-29278 GCA_032117355.1 Candidatus Nanopelagicales bacterium | reverse complement strand
CCCGGGCTCGGTTTCCACTCGCTCAAGTTCCGCATCATCGATGCCAGTCGCCGTCGGCAGGCGCACGACGTGGTTGCGCGCCTCCTCCAACTCGGCAGCCAGTGCCAGGAGCGGCCGCACTGCAGGGAGGAAGACCGTGGCAGTCTCCGCCGAGTTGCGCGCGCGAACGACACGTCCGACAGCCTGGGCGAAGAAGAGCGGAGTGCGATACGAGGTGGTCCACACGCACACGGCGAGACGAGTGATGTCGACGCCCTCGGAAACCTGGCGGACGGCAACCAGCCATCGATCGGTGCCAGAGTTGAAAGCCTCGATGCGCTTGCTCGACTTAGGGTCGTCAGAGACAACGACCACTGCATCGTGCCCGGTGACCTTCTTGACGATCCGCGCGTAGGCGCGGGCGGAGTCCTGATCCGTGGCGAGCATCAGAATGGCCGCATCTGGCATACCCGACTCACGGATGTCACTGAGGCGCTGCTCAGCAGCTGCGATCACATGCGGTATCCACTTGCCTTCCGGGTTCAGAGCCGTTCGCCAAGCAGTGTCCTCACGACGCTTGGTGCCTGCATCGTTGAGCGCCGAACTGATCACCTCGCCGGCCGAGTTCAGCCATCGACTGGTGCCGGTGTACGCGGCAAACACCACGGGCCGGACAACGCCTTCGGCCAAAGCCTCGCGGTACCCATAGGCGTAGTCGGCGATCGACAGCGACTCACCTTCAGATGTGTCCTCGTACCGGACGAACGGGATTCGCTCATCAGGCTTGGTTCGAAAGGGGGTGCCGGTCAGGCTCAACCGCCGTGCAGCCGAGCCGAAAGCCTCCATGACCGCGTTGCCCCAGGACAGGCTGTCGCCAGCGTGGTGAATCTCGTCCAGGATGACCAGGGTTCGCTTTGCCTCGCATCGAGCGCGGTGCAGCATCGGATGCGAGGCGACCTGCGGATACGTGGTGACGTAGCCCTGGGTATCCGGCCGGACGGGGCCGACGCTGTTCTTCAGATTCGGATCAAGGTGCAGCCCGAGACGTGCGGCCGCATCAGCCCACTGGGTTCGCAGGTGGTCGGTGGGGACGACCACGATGACTCGATCAACCAGGCGCCGACTCCGCAGCCAGTTCGCCAGGCTCAGGGCGAAGGTGGTCTTGCCGGATCCCGGGGTAGCCGTGACGAGGTAGTCCTGCGGAAGGGTGTCTTGGTAGCGAGCCAGAGCAACTCGCTGCCAGGCCCGCAATCGGACCCCGGCGGCCTCATCAGACGGCAATGAAGCAGGTGGCAGCATGACCGAGCGAGCCTAGCCTAGGCGGGCCGGGTTCCTTCCGCCCGAGCGCAAGCGCCGCAGTCTTCAGCAGCCTTCAGCAGACAGGACCGGTAATCCCCCGCTCTACCAGGGCAATTCCGCGCCGTTCATCGCCAGGCACTGGCCGCTCATATAGGACGCATCATCGGTGCATAGCCAGGAAACAGCTGCAGCGACATCCTCCGGAGTCCCGAATCGACCCGCCGGCACAGTCGAAAGAAACATCTCCAGGGTTTGCTCGCGTGAAGAGCCTTGCGTGTGGCCGATGCCCGCAACGATGTCTTCCCATAGCGGAGTCATGATGTGCCCGGGGGTGTAGCAGTTCACCCGAATGCCGTGAGGGGCCAACTCAACCGCCAGTGACTGGCTGAGCATGATGACCGCTGCCTTGGTGGCACAGTACTGAGAGAAGTTCGGGACGCCGTGGCGCCCCCCTCCCGAAGATGCATTGACGATGCACCCACCGCGACCGGCACGGATCATCTCCTCGGCAGCGACCTTGGAGCCGAGTGCAATGCCCATCACGTTGACATCGAGCATGAGCCGCCAGTCTTCCGCGGCCGTTTCAACCAACGAGGCAACCCGGATAATCCCAGCATTGTTGACCATGACATCAAGGGCGCCCGCACGATCGACGGCGACGGCTACTGCTCGCCGCAATGCGTCCTCATCGCGGACATCCGACTCGCAGAAGTACGCCTGCCCTCCGCACGCGCGAATCACATCATCGGCCGCCGACGCATCGACGTCAGCAATCACCACATGGGCACCCTCGCGAACGAATCGCTCAACGATCCCGCGGCCAATGCCTTTCGCGCCCCCCGTAACGACAACGCCCTTCCCGGCATGCGAATTCATCATTCTCCTCTCATGGTCTGCGCCACATCGGTGCCCGCTGGCGGACCCGTTGCAGCATCTGCTCATCAAATTGCTCCAGGACGTAGCCTTGGGGCTGTGGCGGTGATGCCTGGTAACCCGTGCGAGCCTCCAGCGCCTGCAGAACACGCGAGTCCGTGTAATACGCGGTGTTGACCATATTCACAACCGTCGCAAAGGACTTCGGATACTGGTCCTCGACAGCCTGTAAGCAGGCATAGCTGTCCGGTGCAGGGAGGTTCTCGAATCCCACCGGAAGCGCCGCCAGAACCACGGCGAGGTCATGGTCGCGCGAAGTCCCCTGCGCATCGGCAACTACGGCTCCCGCGAGGCCAAGTCCACCCGCGCCAGCGAGGTGATCACGCGGTGGCACGATCGAATCCAGCAGGGCCGGCAACCGAGAATCCATCAGTGCACCTCCGCGATCGCACCGGTACTTCGCTGCAGGCCTTCGGGGATGCCGAGAAACGGCCTGCCAAGCATCGCATCGGCTGCTCGCAGGGCGATTGCCTGGATGGTCGACGTAGGGTTCACAGCCCCAGCCGTGACGAAGACCGAACCATCGACAATCCGCAGGTTGCTGGCGTCGTGAGCCCGGCACATCGGATCAACGACCGAGTCGGACGGATCTTCGCCCATCCGGGCGGTGCCAAGCAGGTGGAAGCCCGCCGAGGCGACGAGTTCATGGACGACGATGTCCGTTGCGCCTGCTTCCCGGAGCACTTCGGTATTCCTCTCGATGCCGAAGCGAATCGTCGCCTCGCACCGCTCTTCGACCCGATAGCGGATCCGCGGTGCGGGAAGCCCCCATCGATCCTCGATGGTGTCGGACAGTGTTACTCGGTTATCCGGCTGCGGAAGGTCCTCGGTCGTGATGGTGATGCTTGCCGATCTGCCGAAGAGGCGATCGAAGTCAGCGTGATGGTCCGGGCCCCAGGCGACCGGCCGGAAGTATCCGCCGTTCGCCGTTCCCAGCGGGCCATCACTTCGGATGGTCTGGGCCTGGTACCCGCGCAAGAATCCTCGCGAGGGATCAGTCTCGTAGAACTCCTGGCTGAAGATGGAGACCGCGAAGGGTCCGGCATACCCGTCAAGAGGCTCATCGAACACCCCGGTGACAAGGGCAGTTGGGTGGTGCATGAGATTTCGACCAACCTGGTCGGAGTTATTCGCCAAGCCGGTCGGGCACCATTCAGTGGCACTTAGCAGGAGTAGGCGGGCCGTACCAATTCCATTGGCCGCCAGGATGACCTCTGCGGCAGGCTGGTGGACGCATTCGCCCTGTGCATCTAGGTAGTCGACCCCGGTGACTCGGCCCGGCTCGCTGGTGATCCGGAGGACGGCACATTCGGTTCGGAGGTCCACCCCGGCAGCTAGGGCCTCAGGCCAGTAGGTGACATCGGCACTTGCCCGGGCTCCACGCGGGCACCCGAGGTCGCAAGGACCGCAGTTGTTGCAGCCTTGCCGACTTCCGCGATCGCGGGTGAGGATTGCGGCATCGACCGGCCACCAGTGCCAGCCGAGCCGGTCATAGGCTGCGGCGATCCGAGCCGCTCCTGTGCCCAGCGGCACCGGAGGGCACTGTCGACCAAGGCGTGGTGGCTGGGACGGATCCCCCGCGATCCCAGCAACCCCCATCATCTCGTCATTGACCTCGAAGTAAGCAGACAGATCGTCGTAACTGATCGGCCAGTCACGGCCAATGCCATCGAGGGCAGCAACCCGGAAGTCGGAGGGCTTCAATCGGGGGAAGTGGGCACCCCAGTGAATCGTCGACCCGCCTACGGCGTTGTAGAGGAGCGGCCGGATGGGGCTGTCATCGTCATCGACGGGGTAGTCCCAGTCATTCATTCGAATATTGGGGTTCGGATGATGGGAGCGGGCTCGTGCACGTTCCCAGTTGG
Organism: Candidatus Nanopelagicales bacterium; assembly: GCA_032117355.1. Classification (GTDB taxonomy): domain Bacteria; phylum Actinomycetota; class Actinomycetes; order S36-B12; family S36-B12; genus REEB460. The sequence continues at coordinate 25,202 of JAULZL010000304.1, read as the reverse complement.
GATGCAAGGACGGAATCCTGTCGGAGGTGACCCAGCCGCCCAACTCCAGGCAGGTGACCTGTCGACCAGCGGTCTGCAGTCGCCACGAGACGGCGGCTCCCGATGCACCGGCTCCAATGACGAGCACATCGACCGGCACGGCAGTGCGGTCGATCGGACGCGAGGCCCGGGCAGCAAGCTCCAGTACCGACAGATCTTTGGCAGCCACCATGTGCCCCTTCTACTCGATTGGAGCAAGAGCGTAGAGCGTTGGACCTGAAACTGTCAGACACTTGCCGTCTGCCAGCGAAGCGGACCCGGATCCCGCGTCCGACTCGTTGATCGCAGGCTCCATGGCGGGGTTGTGTGCGTCTTCCAACTACACCGCCGACTGGGTCTGCAGCACCTACACTCCGAAAGTGAACCAGCGCGGGGAAGCATCGACCAGCTATCAGAAGATCGCCGACCATTTACGCGCACAGATCCTCAGCCGCGAACTCGAGCCGGGCCACCGGCTCATCGAGGCCGATCTGTCGGCCTCGTACGGGGTGAGCCGGGGAACGGTACGCGAGGCACTTCGCGTTCTGACGAGCGAGCGCGTCGTGGAGACAGTGCGTGGCCGGACTGGCGGTACGTATGTGTCACTCGTGGTCCCCGAAAGTGTCTCTGCGTACTTGCAGGACGCAGTGGAGATGCTCCTGTCCAGCGACACTGTCAACCTGCAGGATCTCGTGGAGGTCCGACAGTTGATCGAGCCATTCGCAGCGAGCCTTGCAGCGTCACGTCATACCCCTGGTCCTCTTCCGAGTCTGCGCACGCCCATTGCCCCGGCCAACGACCCCCAACGGGATCAACGCAACTGGGAGTGGCACGAGACCGTCCTGCAACTCAGCGGCAATGCACTGCTTCCGACGATCGCTAGCCCCGTCTACAAGCTGCTATCGGCACGATTCGATCGCTCGCTGGGGGCTGGTCGAACCTGGCAGACGATTGAGGACGAACATCGTCAGATCACCGAGCTCATTGAGAACGGCAACGCTGAGGGGGCATCCAAGGCCATGCGGGCGCATCTCAATGTTGTCCACCAGACCTACCTCGACCTCGCTGCAGCCGCTGACGATCACGAAGCGCCGGGAGGAGGTGTTTCCGCCGCGTATCGAGAGGACAGCGAAAGCCGGGTCGTGAAGTAGGCATAGGGATGCTCCTGCACGTGCGCGATGAATCGGCGCAGGGTCCGGATCCGACCAGGTCGTCCGGCAATGCGCAGGTGGATACCGACGGACATGAGTCGAAAGCCGTCCCGCCGTTCCGCGTAGAGCTCGTCGAACGTGTCAACGAGGTAATCAAGCCAGTCGCGGGCGGTGTACCCGGGGTCATGCCACATCTTCATGTCGTTGGTGTCGATGGCATAGGGCACGACGACGATGGGCCCTGATGGCGTGAGATCCCAGAAGGGCTCATCGGCCGAGTAGTCGTCCATGTGGTATCGGAAGCCTTCCTGGACCAGAAGTTCTCGAGTCCGCTCCGTGTGCAGGTAGCGGGACAGGTGACCGAGTGGCGGCACGCCGACAGCGGCAGCAATGCGGTCACGCGCCTCACGGATGAAGGCACGCTCGGTTTCCTCGTCCATGCGATGCTGCGGGATCCAGCGCTCCCCGTGGCTGGCTGCCTCGTCCCCGCGTCCGGCGATAAAGGCGGCGATGTGAGGACTGCGCTCGAGCGCCAGCGCCGCCGTGGTCCAGGTTGCCGGAACATCGTTGTGCGTGAGCAGGCCGCATATCCGGGCAAAGCCCTCCTTGAGTCCGTAACGGTAGTTGGACTCGTTGCCGAAGTTACGGAGGCCATCGCCTAGGCCAAGACCCATCTCGTCCACGGCATCCGGTCGCCGATCACCATCAAGGACGCTCATCTCGGCGCCTTCTTCTACGTTGACAACGATGCTTACGGCTAGGGCGTCAGGCGACGGCGGTACTTGGCTTGGCATGGTTCCCTCCAGTGTGAACGGGCCGCACTAGTGTGGCGGGCCATGGGTGACTCTGACATCGAGCTTGAGATCGAACGCGGTATTGCCTACATCACCTTCGACCGGCCAGAGCGACGCAATGCCCTCACCCAGCAGATGTGGCATCGACTCATCGAGTTCGCCGATCGACTTGCGCATGATCGCAGTTCGCGGCTCGTCGTGTTTCGATCATCGACTCCCGGCATCTTCTCGTCCGGGGCCGACATCACTGAGTACCGCGAGCATGCAACCGACCTGGACTGGGGTGAGGAGAGCCAGCGAGTCGTTGCACGCGCCCTGCGGGCCGTCGAGGAGATTCCCATTCCGACCCTTGCTGTCGTTGACGGCCCGTGCTTTGGCGGCGGCTGCGGGATAGCCGTCGCGTGCGATTGGCGAGTTGCAACCTCTCGCTCGTCATTCGGAATCACCCCGGCAAGACTCGGCATGGTCTACCCCTTCACCGCAACCGTCACCCTTGTCGATCGGGTGGGCAATGGCGCTGCCATGTGGCTTCTTGCGACAGGTGGCACAGCGGACTCAGACCGCGCACTCAGCATGCGGCTGGTGGACCGGATTGTCGACAGTCCCGACCTCCTGCGCGAAGTGGTTGAGGAGTACGCCGACCTGCTTCGCGCCACCAGCCCCGCGTCAGTTCGTGTCATGAAAGAGGCAATCGCGCGCACGGCCAGGGGTCAGCGCCAGCCAACCGAGGAGACGGAGGGCTGGGTCCGGCAGGCGCTGGAGTCCGCCGACTACCACGAAGGTGTCTCAGCGTTCCTCGAGCGACGTCAGCCCAGATTCGCAGCCGAGCCAGACTGACACCGCGAGTGTGGCCAGGAAACGATCCGAGCCCGGCCTGCCCACCAACTGCACTGAGCGGCCGCCGGCGGGAACAGTCACAGCCGGTAGGCGCGCAGCATTGACCCACGCCGTGAGATCGGCGGCATCGTCCGGATCCTCTCCTATCAGGGGAGCCCCATGAGGGGTCGTGGGTAGGACGAGCACATCGGCTGCAGCCAGGTGCACCTCGGCTGCATGTCTCGCGGCTGCCACCGTCTGCTGACTGCGAGCCAGGGCTTCGGAAGTAGCCGCGCTGCCATATGCCAGGAGCCCCTGCATCGAGGCGGGGACGGCACCGCGGGCGAGCGCGTCGGCAAATGTTGCACTGGCCTGAGCCTCTGCAAGCAGGAAGCCGCGGCGACGGAGCTTGCCCGGTTCGATGTCGAGTCTTTGCGGAGTGATGAACGTGGCCCCTGCTGCCTCCAGCGCCTCGGTTGCCCGACGCACCGCTTCTATCGCCTCGTCATCAACGTCAGCGTCGATGTCGACGATGCAGGCGACTGACCCTCGCGAGGCTGGCTGAATGTGTTGACCTGCGTGGAGCACGTCCATTAGTACGTGCAGGTCGCGGGGATCCCCGCAGAGCACCCCCAGCCGGTCAAGCTCGGTGCACAGAGGAACCATGCCCGTGCCGTCGATGGATCCCGGCGTCGGGATCCATCCCGTCACCCCGCAGTAGGCCGCAGGGATCCGAACGCTTCCCAAAGTGTCCGTTCCGAGTGCGAAGGGGACGGCACCGGCACCGACCACCGCCCCTGATCCGCCGCTTGATCCACCGGCATGTCGCCGGGGATCGCGGGGATTCAGGCAGGGTCCATGGGCAGGACTCACCGTGACCGACCCCATCGCCATCGGGGCCATCGTGGTGGTCAGCACGGGGACTGCACCTGCGGCTACGAGGAGGGCTACGGCGCGCGCATCTTGCTTCGCCGGTGACCACCACCCGTTCGGCGGGCACTGCAATCCGGAGGTCGTCACCACGCCGGCAACATCAATATTCGCCTTGACCGCGAAGGGGACGCCCTCGAGCGGCCGTGTCTGAGATTCAGCCCCGCGATGCCGGGCAGTAGGCGAAGGCACCTGCCCTGATCGGCTGACTATGCACTCGATCGCCGACGGGACCCGCTCCTCGGCAAGGCCAACCGCTGAAGCAGAAAGATCCTCAACCGAGTGACCCGCATCCAGGTGGGCACGAACCTGAGTGAGCGAGCCGAGCTCCATCAACGGGAATCCACGAGACGCTGAGGCTTCTGGCGCTCGTGTAGGCCGGTGACGGCTGCCGTTGCACCCGCTCGAACGACCTCGACCTCGACTCCAACCCCGAGCCGGCCCGCGAGGATGTCACGAACTGAGCCCTCCGCCACTGACCCAGGGTCGCGCACCTCCACGACGACTGTCAGTCGCTCAGAGTGACCCTCTCGTTCGAGCCGGCAAACGTACTCTCCGGTGAAGCCCGGTACTTCGATGAGCATGCCGCCGATTGCCGATGGGTAGACGTTGATGCCCTTGAGCTTGACCATGTTGTCACTGCGGCCGAGGAGACCGGCAATCCGCCGGAAGACAAGGCCATCAGCACCGGTCTCGGGAAGTATCCGCGTCAGGTCATGGGTATTGAATCTGACCAGCGGCGCCAAGTCGGTCTTGCACAAGCTCGTGATGACCATATTGCCGGTCTCCCCGTCGACGACCGGCTGACCCGACTCGTCCAGAATCTGCAGGATGTTGGCGTCCTCCCAGACGTAAAGCCCGTCACGAGCCGGACCTTCGCTTGCAACGATCCCGGTGTCCGCAACCCCGTACCAGTTGTAGGCACGAGCACCGCCCCATGCCTGCTCGAGGGGCTCACGGCCACCCTCGAGGAGGTGGCCGATAATGAGCCGGATGCGCAGGTGCTCCGCGTCACCGCTGTCACGGGCTACGTCAGCGAGCTTGCGCAGGTAGTCGGCAAAGCCGACCAGCACGGTGGCTCCGAACTGGCGCATGACGGCGACTTGGCGCTCAGACCGCGTCTCGATACCGGTTCCGGCCGATAGCAGGAGTGCATCGGTGTAGCGCACGATTGCCTCGCGGACGTAGTGGCCGCCGTTGACGAGGCCATGTCCGTAGACACTGTGGACGACATCATCGGCACCCACCCCGAGCCAGCGATACGTCCGTCCAAGGAGCGCGTTCTGCGTCTCTCTGCCCCAAGCCCCCCACAGCACCGGCTGCGGGTTACCCGTGGTGCCACTCGTGGTCTGCAGAACAGCCGGGCCCCGCGGGCGATCAACTCGCCGGGCCAGTGATCCGAACGGTGGATTCTCCTCAATGTCAGCAAGGATCACGGACTTGTCGATGACCGGCAGGTGCAGGAGGTCATCCATCGTGCGCAGGTCACGGCGGTCAATGCCTGCCTCGGCCCAGAGCCGCTGATAGAAGGGCGTGACGGCCGCGGTATCGAGCACAACGGAGAGCCGCTGCTCCTGCAATGCGTGCAGGGCGTCAGTTGAAAGCCCTCTATATGCGGCGAGGAATGCCGCGCCGGTGGGGAACCACTCGTCCAGTGCCTGCCAGTCCACGGCTTGGTGGTAGGACATCGGTCCCGTCACAGGAGGCACCACAGTTCGGCGGCGTCCGGGCATTCGTCGATGCGAGCGACCACCGCGGCCACGGCATCAGCGCGATCAGCTCGTCCGCCAGCAGCCATCGCCGCGCGGAACTTGTCCTCAACCTGTTCGGGGGTCATCGGGTAGGACGGACTCCCCAGCGAAGCCGGCACCTGCACGGATAGCCGCGAACCATCGCGCAGGTAGACCCTCGCCTCCTGAGGATCGAAAGCGTTCGGATCCGGGTTCTCGTCCGGGGAAATGGTCACGCGTTGCGACCAGGCAAGGATCTCCGGATCCCTCACCCGGGCCTCCTCATAGGTTGCCAGGGAGATCGTGCCGTCCCGGAGCAGGTTCGGTACGAGATATGCCAGGCAGAGCCGTGATGCGCCAATTGACATGGTGGAGGACGGTCGCCGACCGACGAGTCCGAAGACCATCGGCGGGACGTCAATCTCGACGGCTTCGACGTCTGAAAAGGAAAAACCGTGCTCGCGCTGGAGTCGCTGCAGGCCATCAAGGGCACCATGGGTTGCCCGCCCGCTGGGGTACGGCTTCAAGGATGTGCGCTGCACCTCCCACTGCTGACCGAGGCGCGCGACAAGCTTCTCCGGCTCACCCGCAGCCTCGATCAACCGGAAATAGCCGTAGCGTCCTTCGAGGATGTAGCGCGGGCCGTCGAAGCCCGCGAGGGCGAGGTCGAGCGCATTGACAGCGGTGCGGGCGTTGAAACCGACCTGCAAGGCAAGGACCTGAGCACCTTCGGTGTGGGGCTGCATCGTGCCGCTCAATCCCCCGTAGGCAATGCCAAGGGCGGCAGCGATGCGGTCCGCCGGGATTCGGGAGGCCGCCCCGACGGCAGCCACCGCACCCAGCGCGCCCGCAGTGGCTGGTCGAAAGAACTGCAGTGGGGTGGTCGTGACGTCGCCGAGACCTCCGGCAATGTCGACTCCCACGGCGATGCCACGCAGGAGGTCTTGGCCGGTGAAGAGTTCACCACGCGCTGCCTGACGGGACATCCACGCGAGCAGCACCGGCGTGACGACGGTCATGGGGTGCACGACGGCGGGCTCGTGGATCGCGTCCCATTCCAGGGTGTGCATCTGATGTGCATTGACGAAGGCGGCGTGTGCCGCGCTCAGCATCTCGCCCGTTCCCCAGACGGACGCCTCCGGGTTGTTCCCCCACGTCATGGCGGCCGCCCGCGCCATTGCCGTTTCGTGCGTGGATGATCCGGCAACTCCGACGCCCACCGCGTCAAGCAGCAGGGTTCGAGCAGCTGCAACAACCGGATCCGGCAATCCGCCTTCCCGGGTGTTCAGCACATGACGGACAACACCCTCGAGTAGGGGCGGTTGCTCTGCCTCATGGGCAGCATCTCTTCTTGTCATCGTTATGCGATCGTAACCGTAGGGCCTTGTTGTAGTAAAAGGTTTGACAGTTACATACTGCCATCCCGACGATGCCGTCGGAGGAGAAATCGGTCCTTTGGACCCTGAGTTAGGTGGTGACATGAGGCGAACCTTGGCAGTTGGAGTCGCGAGCGCTCTCGCGATCGTCCTAGCTGGCTGTGCCAGTGGTGGCGGAGGTGCCAGCGGAGATGCAAGCGGTGGCTCTGACGGTGGTGGTGCTGTTCAGGCGAACATGACCTACCTCGGCGTGGACGTGCCTGCAGGACTTGACCCGGACGGACCTTCCGCGGCTATCCCCGCTGCGCAGCAGGGCATGGCCCAGTTGATGGACACGCTCATCTACTACAAGCCGAAGGGCGAAGATGCCAGCGGCGTCGGATTGCTGGACTTCGGCTACGACATTCCGCAGTTCGAGGGCCGACTTGCCGAGAGCGTCACCTTCGACGAGCAGAACCTTGCCTGGACCTTCAAGCTTCGCCAGGGTGTCAAGGGCTGCGATGGCTCGACCTTCAACGCTGACGACGTTCTCTACACGTTCGCGCGCGCCAAGAGCGTGAGTGGCGCTGCGCCGATCGGCTGGTTCCTGTCCAACGTCGCCAACGTCGGAGGCTTCACCACCGACGTGTTCTCCGAGGACAAGGCCGTCGCCGACAAGGCCAAGGAGCTCGGGGACTGGATTACCAAGACTGACGACTACACGGTCGTCATCAAGCAGGATGCGCCGAACAAGCTCTTCCTGCCGGTGCTGACGATCTTCGGTCTCTACATCTACGACAAGGAGACCATGGAGGCAAATGCCACTCCTGAGGATCCTTGGTCGCATGAGTACGCGAACAACGTCAACGCGCCGTCGTTCGGTCCGTACTGCATCAAGTCCTGGACCAAGGACTCCGAAATGGTGCTCGAGGCCAACAGCGACTACTACCGCGGAGCTCCTTCCGTGCAGAACGTCACGTGGCGCAAGGTGCCCCAGTCGGCTAACCGCCTGGCATCCGTCCAGACGGGCGCAGCACAGTTGACCGATGGCCTGACTCCGAAGGAGTTCTCGAGCGTCACGGACAACGCGGATGTCAAGCAGTGGAGCGTGGTTGGAAACTCAAACATGTTCCTGGGCCTGAACTTCAACGTGAAGCCATTCGACAACCCGAAGGTGCGTCAGGCAATCGCCTACGCGCTCAACTACGACGCCATCATCAAGAACGGCTACTTTGGTGATGCGATCAAGTGGGAGGGTCAGGTTCCCATGACCTACCCCGGGTACTCGAAGTCGCCGACTCAGTTCGGCTATGACCCGGAGAAGGCAAAGGCACTGCTGGCCGAGTCGGGCTGGACGGACGACGGCAGCGTCAAGCTGACCTACGTGTCGGAGAAGGAATCGACCCTCGGGCCGATCGTGACGCAGATCAAGGCTGACTTGGCCGCGATCGGTATCAACGTTCAACTCGACCCGATTCCGCAGACGCAGTACGGCGACCGGATGCTGGTGAAGAAGGACCTTCCGTTCTTCGTCAACGACCAGGAGAAGCCGATCGGCGTCGATGCTGGCTACGCAACCCTGCTGTTCTTCGTCTCCAGCGACAAGGGAGGCCTGAACAACATGGTCAACTACAGCAGCCCCGCGGTCGACGACCTGTGGGTTAAGGCGAAGAACGAAGGTGACGTCGCAACCCGCAACGATCTCCTGGCCCAGGTCCAGGAGACCCTGCAGACCGATGTCGCTTGGGTTCCCGTTGTTCAGTACAACACCCAGTGGCTCTCGTCTCCCAACATGAGCGGCATGGTGTGGCATCCTGACAACGCCATCAGGTTCTTCGACCTGAGCCTCAGCTAGTCAAGAAGTTCGTCGGCACCGGCAACCCCCGCCGGTGCCGACGAACCTTCCTTTTACCCCCGAGGAGAAACCAGTGCTGCCATACATCGCGAAGCGAGCAGGCATCGGCCTGCTGCAAGCGATCGGAATCACCGTGGTCGTCTTCTTCGTGATCCGGGCGCTGCCGGCTGATCCGGTCGCCCGCCTGGTCGGGTTCAACGCCTCCCCAGAAACGTACGCCCAGGCGCAAAAGTCGCTGGGCCTCGACCGGAGCGTCTGGGAGCAATTCACCTCCTACATCTCTAGCCTCCTTCGCGGAGATCTAGGCACCTCGTGGGTCACTGGATCCAGCGTCGTCAGCGAGATTCGAACGACGCTGCCGGTCACCCTGCAACTGATCACGCTGTCCTTCCTGGTGGCCCTCGCCATCTCCCTGCCGATCGGCATCGCCACGGCCCGCCGCCCTGGTGGCAAGCTCGACAAGACCGTCTTCGGCTACGGCCTCTTCGCCGGAGCTCAGCCGGAGTTCTGGTGGGGCCTGATGTTCATCTTCATCTTCTACTTCACCCTGGGCTGGGCCCCTGCACCCCTCGGGGAATACAGCCCCAACATCTCCGAGCCTGCGGAGATCACCGGGATGTCTCTCATCGATTCCCTGATCACCCTGAACTTCCCGGCGTTCGGCGATGCTCTGTGGCACCTGTGGCTCCCCGTGATGACACTGACCCTGATCGTGTCCGGCCCCATCATCAAGATGTCGCGGCAGAGCATGAGCCGCGTCCTCGGCAGCGACTTCCTGCTGTACCAGCAAGCCTCCGGACTGCCTTCCAAGCAAATCGCACGCTCAACGATCCGGGCGAGCCTGCCACCAGTGGTGACCCTCGCAGGAATCCTCTTCGGCTTCCTGCTCGGCGGCGCCGTTCTCATCGAGCAGGTCTTCTCCTTCAGCGGACTGGGCTCGTACTCGGTCCGCGCCGTCCTGAATCTTGACTATCCGGCGATTCAGGGCACGGTGTTGATCATCACCCTGGCTTCGCTGATCGTCTACCTCGCCCTTGACCTGCTTATTGCCGCAATCGATCCGAGGGTGAAGGCACAATGACGATCCCCCAGGCTGAACCGCTCCCGACCGGGCCGACCCTGGACGCTCGATCCGCCGGACAGGCTGCGCATCGCCCCTGGTATCGCGATGCCCTGTTCATGACGGGCGCCATAATCGTGGGGATATCCCTGTTCCTTGCTGCATTCGGGGAGTCGATTGCTCCGTATGACCCGCAGATTCCCGTGGGGCCGCCCAGCACGCCACCGTCGCTGGAGTACTGGTTTGGCACGGACTCCTCCGGTCTCGATGTCTTCAGCCGGACGATCTCCGCACCGCGAACCGACGTCACCCTTGCGGTGAGCGCAGCAGCCCTGTCTGCCGTCATCGGCACCATGATCGGACTCATCGCAGGTTTCTACCGGGGCCCGTTCTCAGCATTCATCATGCGGATCTCCGACGTACTTCAGGCATTCCCCGTCTTCATCCTGGCGATGGCCCTGGTCGCGTTGTCCGGTCGCAACCTCACCAACCTGATTTTCGCCCTCACGTTCCTATACACGCCGATCTTCATCCGATTGACCAGAACCGAGGTCCTCACCCAGCGTGAGCGTTCGTACGTCGAAGCTGCGCGTGCGCTCGGAAACCCTGGCTGGCGAGTTGCGACTCGGCACGTGCTGCCCAACTCATTGACCCCGTCACTCGTTCAGCTTTCAGTCACCGTGGGTTTCGGCATCCTGCTCACCGCGGGCCTCTCCTTCGTCGGGGCTGGAGTTCGCCCCCCTACTCCTGAGTGGGGACTCATGATCGCGAATGAGGCACCCAAGCTTGTCCTGGGTGAATGGTGGCCATCGATCTTCCCCGGTATCGCGGTATCCCTAGCAGTACTCGGCTTCGCCGCCCTCAGCAACGCGATCGAGCGGCGCGTGGCCTCATGAGCGAGATTCTTCGCACGTCTGCACTGACCGTCCGCTACCCCTACGGGAGCAGCGAGACTGTTGCCGTTGATGCCATCGACCTCACGCTGAATCGCGGCGAAATCGTCGGCCTCATTGGCGAGAGCGGCTCAGGCAAGAGCAGCCTCGCCCTCGCGCTCCTTGCACTCGTGAGGCACCCGGGGACGATTTCCGGTGAGGTTCACTTCCAAGGCCAGCAGCTCATTGGACTTGATGAGGAGGGCCTGCGCGCGGTCCGCGGTCAGGCCATCGGCCTGATCACCCAGAAGCCGCGGCAATCACTCAATCCCTTCCAGAACGTCGGCACCCAAATCAGGCGGGTCTACCAAGCGCACACGGATGCCACCGATGAGCAGGCTGAGCAGCATGCCATCACCCTGCTCGAGAGTGTCGGCATCAACGACGCCAGTCGGCGACTCAAGGCATACCCCCACGAGCTATCGGGAGGCATGGCCCAGCGGGCCCTCATCTCGATGGCCCTCAGCGCTCATCCGGACCTTCTCATCGCAGATGAACCAACCAGCGGCCTTGACGTCACGATCCAGGCGCAATTCCTCGATCGCATGTGGGAACGCGCCAACCAGGATGGCACCGCGGTACTGCTCGTGACCCAGGACCTCGGCATTGTCGCGAACTACTGCGACCGAGTCATCGTTATGGAGCAGGGCCGAATCGTTGAGGATCTGCCAACGCGGGAATTCTTCGCGAATCCCCAGGACTCCTACAGCAAGCGAGTGCTGTCCCTCGTCCACGAGCGGCAGTCCGCAGAAACAGCGACAAGCAACGGCGCCGCCGATACGACGGTCCTGCTGAGCGTGTCCGACCTGACCAAGACCTTCACCCTGCACGATAAGAAGGTCCTGCAGGCGGTCTCTGACGTCACCTTCCGCGTTCATGAGGGAAGATCCCTCGGTCTCGTCGGTGAAAGCGGCAGCGGCAAGACGACTGTCGGGCGTCTCATCCTGCGGCTGCTCGATGCAGACTCGGGTGCGATCGAGTTTCGCGGGCAGGACGTGAGCCAACTCAAGTCGGGTGCGCTGCGTGCCTTCAGGTCACGAGTGCAGGTGGTCTTCCAGGATCCCTTCGACTCGCTGAACCCTCGATGGACGGTCGAGCGCATCCTGGCCGAGCCCTTGGACCTGCACACGGACTTGGATGACGAAGCCAAGCAGGCCCGCATCCAGGAGTTGCTCGAACAGGTGGGGCTGCCAACGAATGTCCTTCAGGTGCGCCCTGCCGGGCTGAGCGCGGGCGAGCAACAGCGGGTCTGCCTCGCACGGGCGCTGGCGACCTCGCCTGACTTCCTGGTTCTGGATGAGCCCACCTCAGCCCTGCCACCGGCCGCCCGAGTAGAGATGATCGGACTCCTTCGTCACCTTCAGGCGAAGTTGGGGCTGTCGTTCATCCTCATCTCGCACGACCTGAGCACGGTCAGAGAACTCTGCCAGGACGTCGCTGTGATGTACCTGTCGCAAATGGTGGAGTTCGGCACGACCGAGGAAGTCTTCGGCAACCCCCGCCACCCATACACTCGCGCGCTGCTGTCCTCCGTTCTGTTTCCCAATCCGCATGATCGACGCGTTGATCGGGCAGACAGGACGGACCTCACAGGTGAAATCCCCAGCCCCGTCGACCTCCCGACGGGCTGCTACCTGGCGGGCCGGTGTCCACTGGTGGAGGAACGCTGCAGCCAGGAGTCTCAGGTACTCCGTGAAATTGTCACCGGGCATTCCGTCCGTTGCTGGAAGGCGACTGGTGAGTAGCCGATGACCTCATCGGCAAGCGTCCTGGTCATCGGGGCAGGCGCCACTGGCGCCGCCGTTTCCTGGCGCCTTGCCTCGAGCGGCATGACCGTCACCTGCCTGGATCGCGGGCATTGGCAGCCGCAGATCAGTTCGCCAGTCACGGACCGTCACTGGGAGAGCACGCGACTTCGCGAGCGGTCGCCAAACCCGAATGTTCGGCAGCTGCCGGAGGACTACCCGATTCTGGACGATACTTCGCCGATCAAACCGGCGGTCTTCAACGGGGTTGGCGGAAGTACCGTCCTGTGGTCGGCACATGCGCCAAGATTTCGGCCCTCAGATTTCCGGGTACGGACCCTCGATGGAGTCGGAGCTGACTGGCCCATCAGCTACTGGGACCTCGCCCCCTACTACGAACTCAACGATCACGTCGTCGGCGTCTCGGGCCGACACGGGGATCCGGGCAACCCGCCCCGCACCCCGCGAACCACTCCCCCGGTCGCACTCGGGCCAGCCGGACGGCACGTTGCAGGTGCGCTGAATCGACTCGGCTGGCACTGGTGGCCCACCGATGGACAGATCCTCACCGAGGACTGGAACGGCCGGCGGGCCTGCAATGGATGCGGACCCTGCGAGATGGGGTGTACACGAAATGCCCGGGCCTCTGCGGACAACACCTACTGGCCACTGGCCCTGGCCGCAGGCGCTCGTCTTGTCACCGGCGCCGCCGTGAGCAGGATTCTCACGGACGCGAAGGGCCGTGCCACCGGGGCCGAATGGTTTGACGTGGCTGGCCGCCTCAATCGAACGACTGCGGACGTCGTCGTCCTTGCCGCGAACGGCATCGGAACCCCGCGAATCCTGTTGAATAGTGCGACCAACCAGTTCCCGGAGGGCCTGGCCAACACGTCAGGGCAGGTCGGACGCAATTTGATGCTGCACCCGATCGCAGGTGTCAGCGGGATCTGGAATGAGCGCGTCAGCGGATGGTCGGGCAATGATGGCTTCTGCCTGCTCACCCAGCAGTTCTACGAGACTGATGTCTCGCGTGGATTCGCTCGTGGCTACGAGATTCAACTGACCCGGAGCCAGGGGCCACTGTTGACCGCCCTCGGTGGCTTCGGCCTTGATGTGCCATGGGGCCGCAATCACCATGCCCGCTTTGAGCGAGTGTTCGGCCATGCCGCAACCGCTGCCGTGACCTGCGAGGACCTCCCCGATGATCGCAACTTCATCAGCCTCGACGCCTCCGCCTCGGACCGATTCGGGGTCCCAGCGGCGCGGATGAACTACCAGGTCGAGGAGAACGCCGAGCGGATGCTGGACCACGGCATCGCCAATGCGCGCACCTTGATGCTGGAGGCGGGTGCGTCCGAAGTACTCGTTACCCGAATCCTTCCCGGGGCCGGCTTCCACCTGATGGGCACCGCTCGCATGGGAAGTGACCCGGAGAGCAGCGTGATCGATAGCGATGGCCGAGCCCACGACGTTCCCAACCTCTTCATCGTCGATGGCAGCGCCTTTGCGAGCGCTGCAGCGGTGAATCCGACTCCCACCATGCAGGCAATCGCCCTGCGAACCGCCGACCGAATCCTGGCGATCGGAGGCGCAGGATGACCCCGTTATCTGAGCCCGGGCTCGAGTCGATCCTTGCCGGCCTCCTTCCTGGTGATGGGACCTGGCCGAACGCGGCCGATCTGGATCTTGCCGAGGAGATCATCATGCTCGCGCAGCGGGTACCTGAGCAGCAGGCTGCCCTCAGTCGACTTCGCGACCTCACCCTGCCGCCACGGAGCGACACTTCCGGCCTTCAGCAGGCTTTGGAGCAGTTGGAGGCTGCCGAGCCGGCAACATTCGGCGCTCTCCTCGTGCTTGCCTACGGGGCCTACTACGCACACCCGCACGTGCTGGCTCTGATCGAGGAGCGATGTGGCTACGCGGCCCGGCCACCAATGCCGCTCGGCCACTCCATTCAGCTGGACGGACCAGATCCCCTTCCGGCAACCGCCGGGGGTCCGCCAACCTGGCGGTCGGACGGCACCCTTGCCGCCGAGCAGGTCAGGAGCATGCAGGCAGCAGACCCGGATCGGGTCTGGACAGATGAGGAGATACGTTCATGGCCCACGTCATAGTGCTGTTCAATCTGAAGTCGGGGACCAACCGGGCCGCCTACGAGGCCTGGGCTCGGGACAGCGACATCCCCACGGTAAATGCTCTCGCCTCAGTCGACTCATTCCGTGTGCTGAGGGCAACCGGGACTCTCGCTGGAGAGACCTCGCCATTCGAATACATCGAGATCATCGATGTGAACGACATGGCGCGCTTGGGCGAAGACATCGCTCGTGACCCTATGCCGCGAATAGCCGCGGAGTTCCAGACCTTTGCCGACAACCCCGTCTTCATCCTGACCGAGGAGGTGTGACAATGCGCGGACTTGCAGGCAAGACCGTCGTCATCACCGGCGCCGGACGGCATCGCGGGCTCGGCGAGGGGATCGCCCGGCGATTCATCGAGGAGGGTTCGAACGTCCTCATCGGCGACCTCGACCGACCGAGTGGTGCGCACTTCCCCGAGCACGGCGTGCCAGCCCCAACGGAGCGCGAGGAGGTCGCGGCCGAGCTGACCAGGATTGGCCCCGGCCGTTGCGTCAGCTCGTCTTGCGACGTTCGGGACGGCAGGCAGGTGCAGGCGCTCATCAACACGGCCGTGACTGAATTCGGCAGCGTCGACATCCTGGTGAACAACGCTGGCGTCGGCTACCTCATGAGTCCGGTAGTCGAAACTGAGGAGGATGACTGGGACATCGTCCTGGACGTGAATCTCAAGGGAACCTTTCTCGCCACAAAGTTCGCGGCACGCCAGATGATTCAGCAGGGCCGGGGCGGCCGCATCATCAACATCTCTTCACAGGGCGGCAAGTCGGGCTTCCCCCATGCATCCGCCTACGTCTCAAGCAAACACGGGGTCATCGGCTTCACGCGGGCCGTTGCCATCGAACTCGGATCCCACGGGATCACAGTCAACGCCGTGTGCCCAAATCATGTGACCACCGGGCTTGGCGCCTGGCAGAACCAGTACTTCTCCACTCTCATGGGCCAGACCGAGGACGAGTACCTCGCGGCGATGAGGGCACGCATCCCCCTCGGGCGGACGGGGCTACCCGAGGACATCGCTGCCGCATGCGCATTCCTGGCAAGCGACGACGGTGCTTACATCTCCGGCGATGCACTCAATGTGTCCGGCGGCGAAGAAACACACTGACAACAATCCTGCGATCAACTTTGGAGGGCACCATGACCAGACGTGACTTCACGCTGCACGAGACCGATGGCACCACTGCACCCCTGCCCATTGACTTCGCGCGCTGCTACAACCTCGGCTTCACGATGCGCGATGAGGCCAAGATGCAGGCCCACCTCGAGGAGTGCTACAAGCTCGGAATCAAGGAGTTGATCTGCGAGCGGCCCCCACTGGTCATGCCCATCAGCACTTGGGCAGTGCTCACGGATGACTACATAACCGTGCAGCGTCCCAAGACGAGCGGCGAGATCGAGATTGTCACCATCGCGGATGCCGACGGTGAGGTCTATGTCACAGCCGGCTCTGATCACACTGACCGCTCCCTTGAGACCATCGATATTCCCTGGTCCAAGCAGGTGACGCCTAATGTCGTGATCCCTCATGTATGGCGATGGAGGGACGTTCGCGACCACTGGGATCAGGTCACCATGGAGTCATGGGTCGTTGACAACGGCGAGCAGGTGAAATACCAGGAAGCATCGGTGTCAGAGTTCTGGACTCCACAGGAGATGCTGGACGGGGCACGTGAGAGCGTCGTGCCCGTCCCCGGTGCCATCATCCTGTTCAGTGGCACGGTGGTCTCCATCGAGGAGCGGCTCCGGTTCGCCGAGGAGTGGACCCTACGGATGACAGATCCAGTACTCGGTCGCTCCGTTGAGCACACCTACCGCGTCGACGTCCTTTCCGGTGAGGTACTCAACGACGGCTCCGCCAGCGGGGACGTTGCCCGGGGTGCCGCCCTTACCGGCTGACCTGCGATTCCAGGGCCGCCGCCACCCGCAGGGCGGTCCCATCGCAGCCACGCCTAGCCGTCACCATCAGCCCCACCGGGGCACCATCGACGGTTCCGACCGGCACACTCACTGCCGGGTGTCCGGTGAGGTTGGTGGCACAGGTGTTGTGGAAGTAGGCAAGGCTCTCCGCGAGCAAACGGTCGGGGTCGCCGCTGACGAAATCGGCGATCCCGGCCGGGGCTGTGGTGGGGCAAACCAATACGTCAACGTCGGCGAGGGCCCGGTCATAGTCTGCAGTCAGTTCTCGCACTAGGAGCGAGGCACGACTGAATGACCGGCCGCGAAAGACATCCAGGTACCACTCGCCAAAGACCCCGACGAGAGTCAACGGATCTGAGGCCAAATGGGGGCTGACAGCCAGTGCATCGGCGATCTGGCGCGTCGGGCCTGCGACATCCTGCCCAAGGACGGTGACATCGCGGCCATAGAGGCGCCAGAGCATGGCGGCAGTTGCCTCAAGCAGGATCGGCACATATATATGGCGAGCGTCGGCATGCCAGGGCACGCTCACCTCAACCACGGTGGCTCCGTGCTCCTTGAGCCGCTCGGCTGCACGTCGGACAACAGCCGCGGCTTCCGCTGAACCAGGATGCTCTACATCACCGGCCTCGGTCGCCGAGAAGCCCTCCCGCAGCAATCCGATCCGCATCCCCGAGACTCCTGCGGCGCAAGCCTCCTGCGCCCGCGTGGTGCCCCAATCCCGTTGCCGGCGGTCGACGCCATCAGGGCCGGCCAAGGCGTCCAACGCCCGCGCCACGTCAACAACTCGCCGAGCCATCGGTCCAACGTGATCCAAGGATGGCACCAGGCTGGGGATACCGGTGAAGGGAACAAGGCCGTGGGTGGGCTTGTGCCCAACCACACCACAGAGTGCTGCCGGAATTCGAATAGACCCACCCTGGTCCACCCCGAGTGCAAGGTCGGCCTGCCCGGTCGCGATAACGACAGCACTTCCAGATGACGAGCCCCCCGCAGAGCGATCCGGGGCGATTGGATTGACAACCGGCCATGGAAGCGAGGTACACGAGGCCCCGCCAATGCACATGTCTTCCGTCGTGGTCTTGCCGATGACGTCGGCCCCCGCGCTCAGAAGGCGGCGAACACACTCGGCGTCGGATAGCGGGACAACGCCATCCACGAGAAGGGAGCCCATGAAGGTGGGCACGCCCGCCACGTCAATCACGTCCTTCACCGCCACGGTCATCCCTGAGAGCGGGCCGTCCGGCTCCCCCGCAACATGGCAACGCCACGACCACTCATGCCAGTTGTTCTCCGAGGCCGGCACAGATGCTCCGACGTCACGCGGCCGAACTGATGCGACGGGCAGTGGCAGCTGCCATATTCGCGAATACGAAGCGGCGATATCCGAGGCCGCCCCCTCCAGCATGGATACCTGGGCCTCATCCAGCTCGCGGCCCAGGCGAGATGCCACCCTGCGAAGTTGATCCCTGGACGGGATTGGTGCTCCCTGCTCATGTCGTGCCATCGCGACTTCCTCCCTCGCTCACACGGCTGCCTCGGTCCCCGAGGACAACCACAGCCACACCACCTACGACAACCAGCATTGCAACGGCCGACATCGCATCCGGCCAAGCGCCCACGATGAGCCCTGAGAGCAGGGTGGCCACGACCGGGTTGACGAACGCGTAGGTCGACGCACTCGACACAGAAGACAGGGCCACGATCCGGTAGAAAGCCACCATCGCAGCGATCGACGAGGCCAGGATGAGCCAGGCGAGTGCCGCAACGGCCTGCCAGGTGAGGTGGATTCCGCCCCAGTCACCGCGCTCGAAGGCCACCGCCACGCACAGGAGCAGCGCTCCGCCCACGCTCAACTGCTGGGAGCTCGTCAGCATGGGGTCCCTAGCCGCACCCCTTCGCGCGGCCAGGTAAGTGCCTACTGACCACGAGACAGCGCCCGCCAGGACAGGCAGTGCCGCTACCAGCCGACTGCTTCCGTCCCCGGCTGATTCCGTGATCACCAGGGAGGTGCCAACTAGGCCGATCGCGGTTCCCGCGAGGGTCATGCGTGACGGACGTGGCCCCCAGGTAAGGCGAAGAATGGCAACCCACACCGGAATGGTGGCAACGATGAGTGCCGCAAGCCAGGAGGGTGTGCCGTGTGACTGCCCAAGCATTACCCCACCGTTGCCAATGAGGAACAGCAGCACACCGGCCAGCAGCAGGAATGGGGCATCTCCACGTGCCACCCGCAGCTTTCGCCAGCCGCGGCGCGCCCCAATGAGCACCGACAGGAGCAACCCGGCAATGAAGAAGCGCATGCCGGCCGCCGTCAACGGCGGCATATCCCGAACCACCAGTTCAATTGCCAGGAACGACGACCCGAAACCCAGGTAGACGATGGTCAGCAGCACCCACCGCTGGCGAGGCATGCCCGGGACCACGGGGTGCTAGCCGGTCGAGCCGTTAAGCGCGGCGATCTGGAGCAGACGGCGGGCCTGTCGGAGAATTGGCTCGTCCACCAAGCGCCCGTCGGGGCCAGCGAACGCCCCAATCCCCTGCGCCGCATGCATATCGGCCAGGGCACATAACTCCCGAGCGCGCTCGAGTGCTTCCGGCTTTGGCTGGAAGACGCCGTGGACGATGGCCACCTGGGCCGGATGAATACAGGCGCGGCCCAAGTAGCCCATTCGCGCCAAGCCCTCGGTGGACCGCTCGAAGGCCACGAGGTCGCGAAAGTCGATGTTCACCGGCGCGATCGGCGGCGCTAAGGAGGCAGCGGCACATGCCAACACTGCCTGCTGACGGATAAGGTGGAGTTCAGACTCATCCGGCCCAAGGTCGACGCCGATGTCTGCGCGCAGGTCAGCCTCACCAATCTGCAGATGAGTCACCCCCGGGACCAGTGCGATTTCTGTCATCGCCAGGACGCCGCGGGCAGACTCAATGAGGGGCATGACGGCTAGACCTGGCTGGAGTCGATGCACTCCATTGAGGAGCTCGGCAAGTTCGTCCGCTGACTCAACCTTGGGGATCGCGATTCCCGCCGGCCTGCAGGCAAGCACCGCGTCCATGTCAGGGCCTTGGTGCACATCCCGGTTGATCCGCACCCAGATCGCGGGCCCCGGCTTGCCGCTGTGCTCTTCGATGAACGCTACGGCCGTCTGCCGCGCCTGCACCTTCATTGAAGCTGCGACCCCATCCTCGAGGTCCACAATCAGGGCATGAGCGCCCCGATCACGGGCCTTCGCCAGCCGCACCGGGTCATCAGCGGGGACGTACAGGTAGGAGAGTGCGATCATCCGATGGTCTCTTGGCCGGAGACCAACGCCTTGGCGATGACCATCCGCATGATGTCGTTTGTCCCCTCGCCAATGCTCATCAAGGGGGCATCGCGGTAGAGGCGCTCAACGACGTACTCCGTCGAGTAGCCGTAGCCACCATGGATTCGCATCGACTCCAGTGAAGCCTTGATCGCCACTTCTGAGGCGAAGTACTTCGCCATGCCGGCATACATGTCGGCCCGTTGGCCGCGGGCCTGTGCACTCGCGGCCCAGTAGGTCATCAACCGCGCGGCCTGCAACTCGGTTGCGATGTCCGCGAGCTTGAGCTGGATCGCCTGGAAGTCGCTAATCGGCTTTCCAAAGGCCGTGCGCTGACGGCTGTACTCCAACGCGGCGTCGAAGGCGGCTTGGGCAATACCCACCGACCGCGCAGCGATATTGATCCGTCCGGACTCCAGCGCAGACAGAGCCTGCTGCATGCCCCGTCCCTCGACACCGCCAAGGAGGTTCTCGACCGGAACGCGCACGTTGTCCAGCACCACCTCGCATGACTCCGGACCCTTGTACCCGAGTTTGCCGATGTCGCGCAGTACCTCGTAGCCAGGAGTATCCGCTTCGACCAGGATGATGCTCATACCGCGATGACGCGGCTCGGCCTGCGGATCGGTCTTGACGAGGACGGGCAACGGATCAGCGAACCGAGCGTTCGTGATCCACGTCTTGCGGCCGTTGATGACGTAGTGATCCCCGTCGCGGACGGCCACGGTTCGAATCCCCTGCAGATCGGTGCCCGCGTCCGGCTCAGTGAGCCCCACACCGGTACGGCGCTTGCCGGTGGCCAGATCCGGCAGGAATCGCTGCCGCTGCTCGGGAGTTCCATGTTGCGCGATCATCAGGCAGGAGAGTGAGTGGCTACCCAGCGTGCCTGCAACACCCATCCACCCCCGGGCCAACTCTTCGAAGACGATGGCGAAGGAAACGGCGTCGAGGTCCAAGCCGCCGTACTCCTCAGGAACGGTCATTCCGAATAGGCCCATCGTCTTGAGCTGCTCGACGATCTCCGTTGGATAGCGGCCCTCGCGTTCCCACTCGCTGGCGACGGGAACGATCTCCTTTTGCACGAAGGCACGAATAGCCCGCTGGAAGTCCCGCTGCTCCTCGCTGAACTCAAAGTCCATTCCCATGCTCCATTCGTGTGTTCGGGTGGAATGTGTCCTGAAACCGATTGCGACTAGGTGAATCTGCTTTCGCCAAAGGCTCCGGACTTCTCGATCGCTGCGATGCGGTCCGCCGAGTAGCCGAGGACCGATTCCAGGATGGCCGCCTGGTGCTCACCCGGGGCCGGGGCCGGACGATGATCGGTGCGCCTGTCCCCGACGCGTACCGGAGAAGCGATCGACCTGACCCGCCCCAGCGTGGGGGAATCTGTCTCGACGATCATTTCGCGAGCAATCGTGTGCGGGTCGGCAAGGGCTGACGCAACATCCTTGACCTCACCGCACGGAACTCCGGCCTCGCGGAAGCGCGTTATCCAATGCTCGACCGACTCCCGACGCAATTCGGACTCGATGATCGGCAGGAGCACCGTCTTGTTCTCTTGGCGGGCCTGGAATCCCTGGAACCGCTCGTCCGCCGCTAGGTCCGCACGCCCCATGGCGCCGGCCATGCGAACCCAGAACTTTTCCTTTGCACAACCCACGACGAACCATCCATCGGACGCTTCGAAGACCTGGAACGGCACGAGGGATGGATGCGCACTGTGGCGAGTCCGCTCCGGCTCGTACTCTGCGCTGAGTTGCCAGGTAGCGATGTAATTGAGCAGCCCGATGGCCGTGTCGTACAGGCTCATGTCGATATCGACGCCAACCCCAGTGCGCTCTGCATGGCGCACCGCGCTGACCATCGCAAGGGCTGCGGCGATGCCGCCCGAGTAGTCGACCAGCGACAATCCGGACTTCTGCGGCGGACCGTCAGGCTCACCGGTCAGGGACATCCAGCCGCAGAGCGCCTGCAGCATGTAGTCGTACCCGGGATCAGCCGAGCGCGGACCCGTCCGGCCGTAGCCACTCAGCGAGCAGCAGACGATCGCCGGATTGACGCCCTTGAGTTGCTCGTAGGTGATGCCAATCTTCTCTGCCACGTCCCCCCGCAGGTTGGAGAAGACCACGTGGCTTGCCCGCACCAGGTCCTCGAAAACCGCCCGGCCATCCACGTCCTCGATATCAAGCATCAGGCTCTGCTTGTTGCGATTGAACGTCTCGAAGAACAGCGAGGTGTCGCCGGAGGCATATGGAGGCACAGTTCGCCCGACATCCCCGCCGACCTTCGGGTCCTCGATCTTGATGATCTCCGCTCCGAGATCAGCCAGGTGCAAGGTCGCATACGGCCCCGCGCCGTACTGCTCCAGCGAGACCACGCGAATGCCTTCCAGCGGATTCACTACGAGCCTCCCCACAGCACTTCACCAGGCAGCGACCATCGCACCTAAGTGTCGGACTTTTATAGCGCAAAGTCAGCGCTTCGGCTACCCCAGTCGCCCGGCCGGGCGTTCATTGAGCGGGTAGCAGGTGGGCGAGAGCCGCTTTCCGACGCCCAGCAGGCGTCTTGGGTTCGCTTTGCCGGCGGCGGTACTGCTGGCGGCGAGCGGGAAAGCCACGTGGGCAGAACCACGAAGTTTGGCAACTAGCGAACATGGTGATGAATCCCCCGACAAACATCCGTGCCACGAGCTGGCTAGAACTCGAGCTTGTCCGATTCCGCAAGCGCCTTCAGGCGCACCAGTGTCCGGGCCATGGCCACCTGGTTGTTGGCGTACGCATTCATGATCTTCAGTGCCAGGGCAAGCCGAGCGGTACGACCATCGAAGGTCTCGGTCACCTCGGTCGTTCCCGCGTCAATAGCCTTGAACTCATAACGCCAGCGGTGACCGCTGAGGTGAGACCAGGCGATCAGGCTGCCCTCGTCGAATTCCACCACCTCATTGGTCACGCGATAAGGCACCTTCAGTCGCATCCCCATGCCGAATTTGGCCCCGAGGGACAGCCGCGACGGCCCAGACGACCTCCCCCGAACGGTGCCTGAACCGTCGATCAGCGCATGCATAGGCGGGCGGGCGAGAATCTCGAAGACCTGCGCTGCGGGCGCATTGATGACGATCCGTGCTGCACACTGCTGAGGATCACCGGTCTCGACGATGTCAGCCCTTGCGGCTGCAAGCGGGTCGGTCATGACTAAAGGCTAAGGGCCATCCGCCCCCAGCGCAGGGCCGGGGCCGA
Organism: Candidatus Nanopelagicales bacterium; assembly: GCA_032117355.1. Taxonomy (GTDB): domain Bacteria; phylum Actinomycetota; class Actinomycetes; order S36-B12; family S36-B12; genus REEB460. The sequence continues at coordinate 2,220 of JAULZL010000304.1, read as the reverse complement.
TGTGCGGACTCGCGCCTAGACTCCCTCCATGAGCGTGCGGATGTACGGCGGCCCTCACTCAGATCGACGCGGCCTGCCCTCCGGCTGGATCGTTTACGTTCCCTGGCTCTTCGCCGCCATCACCATCGCCACCCAGATCACTTGGATCCTGGTGGAGGGCGACCTTCGACTCACCCTGACCATCGCCAGCGTGATGACCTTCTTCTTGGCCAGCGTGACCCATGCGATCGTCTCCCGCGGCTTTGGCTGGACGGGGGGCTACCTGGCAATCACCCTGCTGACGAGCTTCGGTGTCGAGGCGCTCGGGGTTGCGACGAAATTCCCCTTCGGGGAATACGCGTATTCCGACTCGCTGGGTCCGGCCGTCCTCGGCGTGCCCCTGCTGATCCCACTTGCCTGGGCGATGATGGCCTATCCGGTCCTGCTCGCCACCCAGCGACTTGCTCAGCCGGGCCTGACGACGGTGCTCATCGGAGGGTGGCTTTTCGCAGCCTGGGACCTTTTCCTCGATCCCCAAATGGTGAGCCAGGGCTATTGGACCTGGTCGGCCGTCGGCTGGACCCTGCCGGGAATCCCCGGGATCCCGCTACAGAACTTCCTCGGCTGGCTGCTGACCGGCCTGGCCATGATGTGGCTCCTTGACCGGCTACCGCGGGCGGTCGCAAAGGACGGCGTGCCAACGCTGATGCTCAGCTGGGTCTACGCCTCGAATGTCCTGGCCGCTGCAGTCTTCTTCGGGGCCTGGCCGGTCGCCCTGTGGGGAGGCATCTGCATGGGAATCGTCGTCATCCCCTGGTGGTGGCGGTCGTGGAGCCAGCCGCAGTGGTGAGGACCGCCGCCGGGAATACCTCGCGTGTCGTCGTCGGCTGCTCCGCCGTGGCTACCGCGCTGGCCGTCCACACCGCCATCAACCTGCGACTGTTGCGCCGACCTTCGCAGGCCGCACGCATCGAGGACAGCGTCAGCATTCTCATCCCCGCCCGCAACGAGGCGCGGCACATCGAGGCGACGATCCGTTCCGCCCTGGCTCAGACCGGAATCGATGACCTTGAGGTGATCGTCCTTGACGACGGATCCACCGACGGCACGGGCGATATCGCTCGGCTGATCGACGACCCTCGCCTCACCGTCATCGACGGCGGCAGCGAACCCGTTCCACCCGGCTGGCTCGGCAAGCCGTGGGCCTGCGGGCGCCTTGCCGGCCATGCCCATGGTCAGGTGCTCGCCTTCGTCGACGCGGACGTCCACCTCGAGCCCAATGGCCTCGCAGGGACCATCCACGAGATGAGATCGGCAGGGTTCGCACTTGTCTCCCCCTACCCGCGGCAGCGCGCCGAGTCTGCCCTGGAGCGCCTCGTCCAGCCCCTCGTCACGTGGTCCTGGGCGGCAACGATGCCGCTGCGCTGGGCTGAGCGCTCCCTGCGGCCATCATTGGCCGCGGCGAACGGCCAGGTTCTCGTCGTGGACGCACCTTCGTATCGCGCAATCGGTGGCCACTCCGCAGTCGCTCACGAGGTCATCGAAGACGTTGCGCTGATGCGAGCGGTCAAGCGGTCCGGCCAGTTCACCGCGACCCTGGACGGCTCCAAGGTCGCGACCTGTCGGATGTACGAGGGCGACAAGCAGGTCATCGATGGCTATGCCAAGTCACTGTGGAATGCCTTCAACGGCCCGGTCGGCTCGATTGCAGTCAACTCCTTGCTGCTGGGCGCGTACGTCATCCCTGCCGTGGGCGCAATCGCCGGACGATCCCGCGGGACGAGGCGAGCAGGGGCGGTCGGGTACGCGGCCGGAGTTGCCAGTCGCGCGCTGGTGGCAGCGCGCACCGGGGAGCGGGTATTCCCGGACACCCTCGCCCAACCGGCATCGATTCTGGCGTTCAGCACCCTGAATCTGGTCTCCTGGTCGCGGCACCTGCGCGGCACGAACACCTGGAAGGGCCGACCGGTCGGAGTTCGTCCATGAGTCGGAGTTCGTCCATGAGTTCGGGGCAGCCGTGAATTCGAGTCGGCCATGAGCACCGTCCTCGTTATCGGAGCAGGCGTCGGCGGCCTTGCGACCGCCGCGCGACTTGCCGTCAAGGGCCACGACGTCACCGTCCTGGAAGCGTCCACCCAATTCGGCGGCAAGCTGGCGGCCTACCGGCGCGACGGGTTCGTCTTCGACACCGGGCCTTCACTGTTCACCTTGCCGGCCGTCTACCGGGATCTGTTCCTCAAG
>JAULZL010000303.1:1050-1876 GCA_032117355.1 Candidatus Nanopelagicales bacterium | reverse complement strand
CCGCGCACGTGTCTTCGTACTTCGCCAACCAAAGCCCCCATCTGCATGCGCGAGCGCGCCTCGACTTCCCGGTGATCGCAAGTGTGACGTGGGGGTGTGACATCGCGGAGGCCGATGTTGAATGGGCCCGAGCATCCGTTGGAAGTGCGGGCTCGATCCGAGCGAAACTCCCGCGACTGCCTCTCCCCCGGGGTCACCACCGCAGCAGCGGTTGGCATGCGGCATGCCAGTCCCAGCTCCGCCTCTCCTGGCGATCTTCCGAAGCCGACTTCAAGGTGACCTCCTGGCTCGGATCATGCTGCAGCCCGATTCCCTCACTGTGACCGCGCTTGCGAAGGCAGTCAGCGCCCCTGTCCCCACGGTGCACCGCGAGGTGGCACGACTCGAGGACGCGGGCCTGCTCGTGACACGGCGCATTGGCCGTGCCCGGCTGGTATCGGCCAACGAGGCGAACCCGGCTACGCCAGCACTGCGCGAACTCGTCCTGGTCTCGTTCGGCCCGAGGCAGGTGATCGCCGAGGAGTTCGCGGAGCTTCCCGGCGTGAAGAAGGTCAGCATCTTCGGCTCCTGGGCCTCGCGGTACGCCGGTGAGGCTGGTCGCATGCCGGGGGATGTCGACGTCCTCGTCGTCGGGGATGTCGACCGGCAGGCACTGTATGACGCAGCCGATCGCGCGCAGGCTCGCCTGGCACGCCCGGTGAACCCCACCCGCGTCAGCGAGGCGGCATGGCTGGCTGGGACGGACCCGTTCTTGGCGACGCTCGCATCCCGCCCCATGATTGACATCCTCGCACCGGAGCGAGCCGCGTGACCTGGGAGAAGGGTC
>JAULZL010000303.1:0-1040 GCA_032117355.1 Candidatus Nanopelagicales bacterium | reverse complement strand
GGTCGAGACGTGATCGAGGCACTCCTGGAGCGCAAGCATCTGGAGCGCGCAAAGCGTTGACGGCGGTGCTGCAGCAGCAGGGGCTGCGACCGACTCAAGCCGGTGGGCACGAGGCTGTCATCCAGGCAGCAGGCGCCCTGTCCGCGAACGACGTTCGATCCGACCTCCCGTCTGCCGCAGCCATCGTTGATGCCGCAGCCCGGATCGTGCCCCAGATGTCGGTGTTCATCCCAACCCGCTGAGCCAGCACCGTCCGTCCGCTCCTTGCCAATGTGCGATCAAGCCGAGTGGCCGGTCGTCGCCCTCCTCGTCTACTGCCCTCATCATCGCTCCGGGTAGACCTGTCCAACAAGCCGGACGGCCTAGCCGACCTCATGAATACCCCGCTGGATGCGTTGCCTTCCGTCGTTGCCGGCGATCGCGGATCGTGCGACGTTTCGAACGGTGGTGGCGATCGCGGCCGCCGACACTGTGGAAGGACACCATGCGCTCACCTCAGCGCCGACCAGGTCTCCTCTTCCCGGACGGCTTCGTCTCCGTGCTCTTCGGATGCCCCGGGTAAACCTGATCGATGATCACCCGGCCGCTGCGGCGCTTCTGCCCAACACCTGACTCCTCCGGGTCGATCAAGTACCAGACCCGCGCACCCGACGTCACGTCAATCTGCCACCGGCGAAGAGACCGTCCCTCGAACGCACCTCGTCCCATCTCGCCCTCGAGTGGGTGCTGACGGTCGCCATCGTCATGCGTCGGGTTCGATTGAAGCTGATCGAGGACGCGCTGGCATTCGCCTGCGAACCGGTTGGCGAGTTCCTCCCACGCCTGCGCGACCTTCTTCGATCGAGCGACCACGTCCCAGTTCCCTGGCCGAACAGGTCGGCCGACAGCGAAGTCCCCTTCCGGCCCGCTCACGCCACGGGCCGAGCCAGACGCACAATCTCGTCGACACCGCGATCCGCATTGAACGAAGCGGCCAGCTCCGGGTCATTGGCGATCTGCGCCGAGGCCTTCCACCTGCCGAGAAGCCGGGTCAGGGGCTC
>JAULZL010000302.1:0-4073 GCA_032117355.1 Candidatus Nanopelagicales bacterium | reverse complement strand
ACCGCCGGTAACAGCGCCATTGGAGTTCGGCCCGGCCGGCGGCGGGGCTGCCATCGCGCGGAACTGGTCAACCTGACCGGAGTCGACGCGCTCGGGACGTTCAGTGCGCTGACGCACTTCAAACTGACCGGTCTGCGGATCGAATGCACCGGTTGAGTTCACCACCCGGCCATTCGGATTCTGCTGCTCGATTCGCTGTGGTCCGGGCTGGGGACCTTGGCCACCGCGGAAGTCAAGGGGTGCACCGCCCTTGTTGTCATTGGGCCCGATACGCACGCCACCACCATCAGCGATGGGGGCTTCGAGGCTGTTCTGGCCATTGGCCACGTTGACCTGAGCTCCCCGGCCGGGCGGTGGAGCGACGTCGACCTGACCCCGCTCGTCGGCCCGGAATACCGGGTCGCGATTGGGATCCGCTGCCGTCTGCGTGCGAACGGTCACTCGCGGCGCACCCGGAGTGTCGATGGACATCGTGTATGCGGTGTCCGGTGCGACGTCACCGCTGGCGCGCGAACGCGCAATGCCATCAGCGTCAAAGGATGCAACGGCATCGCGATCGATCGTCACGTTCACGCCGTTGCCTGCCAGGCCAGCCCCCAGGAGTGGACGAGCAATGACACCGTCCGGAAGCTCCACGGCCGGATCGGTCGTGTCGTATGTCTTGCCGTCAATCGTCAGGGTGAAGCCCACCTGGGATCCCGCGTCCGCGGACGTCACCAGCAAACTTGATCTCAATCCGCGAATGTCAACTGAACCCTTCGCGTCCGACACGCTGAACGGGGCAGCGGTCGGCACTTCGCGAATTGACATGGGCGTGAGGTCGATCGATGACTTGCCTCCCTCCCAACCATTGGTTGGCGAATCAGGGCTCGTGGCGCCTGCGGAGTAACTCCAGCGCTCCGCGGCTGGATCCACCATCACCTGTTGAACCGTGCCTGGGAGGTTGTTGTCATAGACCGCGATCGCGTACAACGTGCCGTCGAAGGTAACTGCAATCGGGGTCACCGAGTGACCAGCGCCGGTTTCCGAGTAGATGGCCATCGTGTAATTGGTGCCGTCGGCGATCCCGGCCTGGAGTGCCTGCACAATCTCCGTCGGTTCCTTGTCGTGAAAGGCCATGAACGCATCCTGGACGGGCGGGAACATCTGAGTCGTCCACCAAAACTCAATGGATTGGGTGACGGCCGCATCATCCTTGGACAGGGCGAATGTGTTTTCCGCGGTTGGGTTGATGCTGGCCAGCACTGAACTGTCGGCAAAAATCCGCTGCGCCAGCACCGCCATTCCCTCGCAGTGACCCCCCGTCATCGCCTCGTTGACCTGGGCCGCCCACTGCTCGGCCGCCGGGAAGAGCGTGCAGCCGCTGTCGGTCACCTCAGCGCAGACCGTCTCCTCACCAAAGAGCGCCACCAAGGTCGTCGCATCAATCGATCCAGCGGACGCCCAATTAGCGAAACTGAAACCGTTGACCTTCGGCACGAACCCGCTTGTCGCGCACGCCTGAGGATCGAGGCCGGTGCAGTCAGGGAGGGCGAAGCCGTCCGTGCCATCGGCGGCGACCTGGCCGTTGATGCCCGGCGCGCCAGCAGGTTGGGCAGATTGGCTCGAGCCACAGCCGGTCAGGAGAAGCAACCCGGCAACTGGGATGGCGGCGACAACCCGGCGCCATGAGCGATCGGTCAACATCAATCTGACTCCCTCAACCTTGAGCATGCGCGCAACACCCACGGACTCTGGCTTGCGGCAATAGCCGAAGGCAAGCACTCACATCCGGGGACGGGCGCCAACCGGGCCGCTACCGTCCACCCATGGGAAACCGCGCCTACGACGCGTTCTGGGGAACACTACTTCGCGCCACGACCGTCAGCCACCGCCTCGTCGACAAAGCCTCGGGTGGACGCCTATGGCGGCGATTCCCCGGGGGTCAGCAGGTCGTGTGGATCACCACCCTCGGCCGGAAGTCCGGGCAGTGGCGACGTAACCCCTTGCTTGCGGTCCGCGAAGGAGAGGACTGGGTCGTCACCGGTTCAAATGCCGGCCAAGAGCAGGTGCCGGGTTGGGTATTCAACGTTCGTGCGCACCCGGAAGGCACCATCGAGATCGATGGGGGGACATGGGAGGCCACGTTTACCGAGGTGACGGGAGAGGAGCGCTCAGTTCTCTACAGCAAACTGATCCAGACCTGGTCTTCGTACGCCATGTACGAAAGGAATGCCGGCCGCGAGATTCCGGTCTTTCGGATCACGACGTCGAACCAGAAGACCTAGCCACAGTGGTAGCGGCCACTTGCTACCGGAGAACCAGGACTAGCCGGGTGGGTAGGCCTGCCAGGCCGACCACGCCGACGCAACCATGTCGCGCAGGTCGTACTTGGCCCTCCAGCCAAGGATCTGCTCCATGCGCTCGGTGGCGGCGGTTGATGCCGCTGGATCCCCGGCCCGCCGTTCGACGACATCGGGGTTCACATCGAAGCCCAAGACATCAGACATCATGTCCATGACCTCGCGGACCGAGGATCCAACTCCTCGTCCAACGTTGAGCACCTCAGACACCACGCCACTCTCGCAATGGGCTGCCGCCGCAACATGCGCCTCCGCTAGATCGGAAACGTGGATGTAGTCGCGGATGCAGGTTCCGTCAGGAGTTGGGTAATCAGAACCGAAGACCTTCGGGCGCTCACCCTTGGTCAGTGCGCGCAGCACCATCGGGATGAGGTTGTTGACGCTGTTGTCACCGAGTTCATCACTGCCGGATCCCGCAACGTTGAAGTAGCGCAGCGCGACCCACGACAAGCCCCTCGCGATTCCTTGGTCTCGGGCCAGCCATTCGCCAATCACCTTCGACTCCCCGTACGGCGACTCGGGATTCAGCGGGAAGTCTTCTGAGATCGGGTTGCTGGCCGGCGTTCCGTACACCGCAGCGGAGGAGGAGTAGACAAGCCGGTCGACGCCGGCATCCTGCATTGCCTGCATGAGGCACACCAGGCCGTTGACGTTCTCCTGGTAGTAGTAGAGCGGTATGTGGACGGACTCACCCGCTGCCTTCTTCGCCGCCAGGTGGATCACGCCGTCGATCGCGAACTCCCGGAGGGCGTCGGTAACCCGTTGGGTATCCGTGACACTGGCCCGCACCACCGGCACCCCATCAGGAATCTTCCGGGCCAGTCCCGCAGAGAAGTCATCGAGTACGACGACCTCCCGACCACTTGCCTGAAGGACCCGCACCACGTGCGAGCCGATGTACCCCGCTCCACCGGTCACCAGCCATCTGGTGCCACTCAACGGAAGGCCTCGCCGGTGATGCGCTGATAAGCCTCGACGTACTTGGCGCGGGTTCGCTCGATGATCTCCTCAGGAAGGGCCGGGGGCGGATCACCGCTGTCCTTGGTCCATCCCGATTCGGGGGAGGTGAGCCAATCGCGCACGAATTGCTTGTCGAAAGAGGCTTGCGGCCCACCGGGCGCCCAATCGGCCGCTGACCAAAATCGCGATGAATCGGGAGTAAGGACCTCATCCGCAAGGACGACTCGGCCTGCGTGCTTACCTGTCAGACCGATGCCGAACTCCAGCTTCGTGTCCGCGAGGATCAGCCCCCGCTCGCGGCACTGGTCATCGGCGCGCAGGTAGATCTCCAGGGTGAGCCGCTTGAGTTCCTGCGCCTCTTCCTGGCCAACCATGGTGATGGCTTCGTCGAAGGTGATGTTCATGTCGTGCTCACCGGCGGGAGCCTTCGTCGCCGGCGTGAAGATTGGCTTGGGCAGGAGCGTCCCCTCCTTCATTCCCGGAGGCAGGCCAAGCCCACAGATCGATTGCTTTGCCCGGTAGTCCGCGAGACCCGAGCCAGCAAGGTATCCCCGCGCGACGCACTCGACGGGGAGCATGTCCAGTTGCTCGCAGACCATCGCGCGACCCTTGACGGACGCCGGAACCGCGGCACTCGTGACGTGATTCGGGACGAGTTCCTCGAGTCGATCGAACCACCAGAGCGACAGCGCCGTCAGGATGCGGCCCTTGTCGGGAATTGTCGATGGGAGCACCCAGTCGAAGGCAGAGATGCGGTCACTGGCGATGAAC
>JAULZL010000301.1:0-5734 GCA_032117355.1 Candidatus Nanopelagicales bacterium | reverse complement strand
ACCAGTGCCGAGGGCATTCCAGGTGTCATCCGACCACGCCGCGATGTAGTTGGTGCCCGGTACACCCGACGCTGAAGTAAAGCCCCCGCCCGCATAGAGCGTGTCGTCAGCCAACGTCATCGCTAGAACAAAAGTGCTCGTGCCAGTGCCGAGGGCATGCCAGGTGTCATCCGACCACGCCGCGATGTAGCTAGTGCCCGGCACCCCCGACGCAGTCGTGAACAACCCGCCCGCATAAACCGTGTCATCATCGACTATCAACTCATACGCGACGTTGTTCGCCCCTGCGCCCAGCGCACTGAACGATCCCAACGCGCCATCCGGAGCTGAGTACGGGCTCACCACCGGGGGTGCCGCCTGGCTGATGGTCGTAGGAGCCAGTGACACGGCGAGGAGTCCGGTGAGTGGAGCGGCGATCAGCCGTACGCGGGAGGACATCAGGCCACCTTGGATGCTTGGGTTGGATAGCACGACACTCCCCCGCGCGCGCCCATCAGCGCCCGCCCATGATCAGGCGATTTGAATGAATCTCACCGTCGGCGCTGCGCAGTGAAATGTAGATCGCTTTACCTGTACGACGCTCCCACGTGACACCACCCTGGACATCGACCAGGATGCTCGCGGTGCCTTGCGTGTAGGCGGTCTGCCCGGGGAAACGGATCCAGGGCCGCAGGATCGCTCCCATACCGAAACCTGTCGTGGTGCCGGAGACGACCACTCCAGGTTTGCCGCGCACCTCACCTCTCGTGCCCGTGATCATGATCGACGGCACGACCGCCGGCTGAGGGGTGACCACGGCCGAGGAATCTGACCAAGAACTCCAGCCGGCACCGTTCAACGCACGTACGGTTGCGGTGTATGCCGTGCCATTGGTGAGACCGGTGATGGTGCACGTCAGCGCCGGGGCGGCCGCCAGGCACGAGTAGCCACCCGGATCCACCATCGCCTGATAGGACGAGATGGGGAACGATCCACTGACAACTGGATTTCCCCACGCCACCGAGACCGCATTGTCAGCAGCCGTGGCGACAACAGCCTCGGGAGCATTGGGTGGGACCGGCACAGGTTCGGGGGATCCCGGTGAGGAACCCGGCGGCGAGCTCGGCGGACTCGGGGGGGTTGGCGGGGTTGGGCTGCCACTGGGCACGGGGACTGCACCCAGCACTGCGACGAAACCGTTTCCCGTGCCTCCGGCCAGGAGCGCGACGGAGTCGTCGTCGGCCGGCCCAGTGGGGAACTCCGCCGGACCGTGGAAGGTACCGAAGCCTCCCGCGACGACGATGGAGTCATCGGACGTGACCGCGGACGCATATGCATCGATGTTGGACGCCCCGCGAGTCGTACGGCCCCAGGACACATAGGAATCATCCGCCGACAGTGCAACGACGAACGTGTCACGGTAGCCCGTCGTCGATAGGGCGAGGGAGTCATCGGTGGCTGGGCCGGTCGGGAAGTACCCCAATCCGTCAAGGTAGCCGGAGATGATGAGCGTGTCGTCAGAAGTCACCATAATCCTACGAGACTGCACCTCCACACCTCCAGGGTTGTTGTCAGAATCGGTCGCTCCACTGCCTGCCTGCATCACCCAATCGACATATGAGTCATCGGCATTGAACATCGCCACGTAGGCGTCGGCGTAACCGCTGGGTGTCAACACGATGGAGTCATCGGCATTCGGGCCAGTCGGGAAGGACGTCTGCGCAGAGAAGAATCCCGTCACGGCCAGCCGGCCGATCGAGGTGCGGGCCATGGATGTGACCTGGACTTCACCAGTCAAAGACGTGAACTGCCGCACCCAGGCGAAGGAGGAGCCGTCATCCCTTAAGGCACCGACAAAGGCGTTGTAAGCAAGACCCGGAGCGGTGAGGACGATCGAGTCATCGACGGCCGGCCCTGTCGAAAATGCTGTCGACTGATAGAAGTTGCCCGCTACAACCGTCGAATCATCAGTGCCGCCGACCGAGATGAGCCGAGAAGCCCAACCGAAATTCCATGGACCAGGGATCTGCTGGACGGAGGTCACGTAGGTCGTTGCGGCATCGATGCGCGCGATGAATGCGTCCTCATACGATCCCAACTGGGACAGAGCGATCGAATCGTCGAGGGGGCCGCGGGGGAAGTAGCCGGTCCCTCGGAAAGCACCGGTGACAGTGAGGTCACCGCCGTCCGAGACCGACACACTTGCTGACTGGTACGACTGACCAGTGCCAGGACCCCCCAGGAATCTGCCCCAGGAGAAGACGCCCTCCCCCGGATTGATCGCCACGACGAAGGTGCCACGATCACCCAGGGACGTCAGCGGGATGGAGTCATCGGCGTTGGGTCCACTGGGGAAGTACGCGGTTCCCTCGAGCTCACCAGCGATGACCACGGTGTCGTCCGCTGTGAGGGCAATCGAGCGGGCAGAAACAGAGCCGGTGCCCCCCACGATCGTGGCCCAGTCGAAGGCTGAGCGAGCAACGTCGTACCTGGCCACGAACGTGCTCCAGCCGCCGACCGGCCCCTGCGGGGGGAGCACGATGGAGTCATCGGCATCTGGGCCGGTGGGGAAGATCGCTGATGTGCTGTTGTTGTCGATTATGCCGACGGCCATGACGTGCCCGTCGGAGGTCGCGGCTGCGGCGTTGACGTATACCTGCGAGTCACCCAGCACCGGAACGGCTGCGCCCCAGTAGGGAGCTTCAGCAAACGCCGACGGCGCCACCCAGGCGACCAGCAGCGCGACGCACGCCGGCAGCCCGCTCAGGGCCAGCCAGCGTGATCGACTGCGGTTTAGAGGTCGGGGGACCTGCGACATGTCACTCCCACGGGGGCGTCAGCGGCACGTCCCTCGCACCGGTCAACAGCCACGCTGCCATCGCTGACGCAGGCAAGACCGCAATTGTCACTCCAGTGACAGTGATCGGGTTAGCCCTGACCTTGATCTAAGTGCCGGTGCGCCACTCCACACGCACGGACGCACCACCGTCATCTGAGGTGGCGCGAGTCCACTCCCCGTGCGTGCGACCTGCCCACGCATCAGTAATGGCGGTCCCCAAACCAGGGATGGTGGATCCCGTGATGCCGGATCCGTCATCGTCGATGGACAACACCAGCGTGCGCGACTTCGGCCGCAGCTTCACCTGCGCGTAAGCCGCCCGCCCGTGGGCCACGCTGTTCATCAAGGCCTGCTCGACGATGCGATACACCGCCTCCGTCCAGACGAGGTCCGCCTCGACCAACGCCACCGCCCGCGGATCCAGGTCGATATCCACCTCCAACGATTTGCCGTAGCGGGCACCCAGGTTGCTCAGGGCTCCGGTGAGCCCGACGACCGGGTAATCCGGCGACAGGCCGTCGATCACGTCGTGCAGGCGCTTGCCGCGGATGAATTCCAATTCATCCGTGATCGACTTCAGCCGCCCACTGGTGTCCGCCTCCGCCTGCTGGGCGATTTGCTGGACCTGCATGCCCACGATGAGCAGAGAGGACTGAATCCGGTCGTGGAGATCCGCGGCGACCTGTCGCCGAGTGGCCTCGTCTGCCTCCACGAGGCGTTGCTGCTGTGCGCGGACAGCCTCAAGGGCAGCTTCAGCGCGCTGGACCTCCGCTGACAGCCGGCGGGTGAACCAGCCAAGCAACGCAGTGAACATCAGTAGGCTAAAGATGACCCTCAGGAAGCCGAAAGCCGGCGAGGACACATCAGAGATGGTGAAGAGGCGGACATCGCTGAGAGAGTCGACCGAATCTGACAGCATGGAAAAACGAACCGCGACAACGAGCGCGGAGGTGGCAACCAGGATCGCGTAGTACACCGGCCACGACGGCGCCCGGTAGTCGCCGACGTAGCGCTGGGCGATGGCGAACGTGATTGCGATGATCCCCGCAGGCAGCACGACGCTCACCAGGGTCCGCGACACCGGAGGGGTCGGCTGTCCTGCGGCAGCAGCGGTGAGAACGACGGTGGCGCTCCACATTCCCAGGAACAACACCATCGGTATAGCGACGATGGGTTGCAGCGGCCACGGTCGGAAGAACGCCAGCACGAACTGCCCGATTGCGCGCCCAGCCCGAAGCCTCAGTGCGGAGTGCTCAGGCATCGGGATCCACGTTCACCCCCCGAGCATGCCGGAAGAACACCAGCACCGCGGTCGTTCGCAGATCCCTCCCCTCGGGCAGATCCGGCACGAGGATCCGGTAGGCCCGCGACAGGTCCTGACGCAACGCATCGGTACTGATGTCGAGCTTGTCGGCGATGGCCCGGTTATCCCAGCCGGCGGCCACGAGAGCCATCGCCTGCCGTTGACGTGTTGACAGGCGTGCCACGGGATCATCGGCACTTTCCTCAACATCGACAGCATCGCGGTGCACGTAACCGGCGGCGGTATCGCGCAACACCTGCACAAGCCGGCCGACGTCAAGATGAGCGTTCTTGTGGAGAGTCGACCAACCCCAGTCAAGTGCGGCCGGCACCCGACTGGGCAGGTTCGGCAACGGATGCTGGGAATGCAACACGATCCCGATCTCAGGATTGCGCTCGCGTAGCGCGCAGCCCAGAGCGATACCGTCCATCGACCCCGGACCCAGCGCCACGTCCAGCAGCGCGACATCGGCACTGTCCACGCCGGCGAAGTCGAGAGCAACATCGGCCGAACCGGTGGCGAGGACGAGTTCGATCTCGGAGCGCGCCGACAGCAACCCCGTCATCAGCCCGCGCAGGGCCGGATCATTCTCGACGTAAATCACTCGCGAGGGCCGCACGTAGCCACTGTGCCAGGCTGACTGCCTCCAACAACCCTGCGTCACTGATGTGACACGCCCAGGGCGTATCAGATGTTGAGTTCAGGGTCGAAGGTCAACCCTGAGACGAGAAGCTCAGCATCGACGAACGCCCATCACACGTGCACGTCAAAATGAGTCGTCCAGTCGGACATGCGGCAGCGTGAGACTTGCGGACCCGGAAACAGCGCACAAGAGTCCCCGGCAACCAGCAGCCAAGCTCGTGGCGACAAAAGGTGGCCCGGTCTCCTGCTGGAGGCCGGCCCACACTGGCGGGTTCTACTCCGATGCTTCCGGAGGACCTACTCTACCTCGGACGTTACGTGCTCCGGCGGGTGATCTGGCGGTCGTACTTCTTCGCTGCAGCCTCGTGTGCAGCAGACAGCAGTGGCTGAATGTCCGCAAAGGTGCGCCTCGATGGAGACAGGACCTGCACCCAGCCCATCCACCCGTACACCGGGTGCGGCATCAGCTCGTCTACCGCGGTGAAGTCATGCCCGGTGGCTACGCAGCCTCCTTTGGCAGGTCGCGTTGGACGTGGGCCAAATAGGGCTTCGTAGCGAGCTGGTGGCAGGCCAAAGGAGAGTCGGAAGACACCGGGACGGTCAAGCCTGGACGCCTTGTCGTTGGCTCCGTCCTGCTCCTTGAGCGTGGCGAAGTACACACCATTGGGCAGGATCCCATCGGGGTTGTAGAACAGGGATGTCTCACCCCAACTGCGTTTGGGTTCAAGGCCGGGAAAGTCCGTGACGATTGCATCGATCACGTCGGACGGCTCCACCTCAGCGACTGTACGCATGGGCGGGTCGTTGGTCCATGAGCAGCGGGCACTCACCCCGAAAACACGATGCTCCGGCAGCCAAGAAGGTCGCCGAGAGCACCGGTCATCACGGGCGCCAACCATCGGTTAGCACCCCTGTGTGGAGGTGCCGGGAATCGAACCCGGGTCCGTTCAGATCCAGTCAGGTCTTCTACG
>JAULZL010000300.1:0-3923 GCA_032117355.1 Candidatus Nanopelagicales bacterium | reverse complement strand
GGCGAAGTTGTAGATCGGGGTGTGGATCAGCCCTGGCGCGATGGTGTTGACGCGGATGCCGACGGGGGCGAGGTCGCGGGCCAGCGGCAGGGTCATCCCCACCAAGCCACCCTTGCTCGCGCTGTACGACGTCTGGCCGACCTGCCCGTCGAAGGCAGCCACCGAGGCGGTCATCAGGATGACTCCGCGCTCGCCATCGGCATTGGGCTCGTTCTTCGACATGGCCGAGGCAACCCGGCGCACGGTGTCGTACGTGCCGATGAGGTTCACCTCGATGACCTTGCGGTAGACGTCTAGATCCGCCGGGTTTCCTGCCTTGTCGATCGTTCGCGAGGCCCCCGGGATCCCTGCGCAGCACACGGCGACGTCGATTCGTCCGAACGTCGCCACGGCGCCACTGACGGCCGCCTCAACCTCGGCGGTGGCGGAGACGTCAGTCTTGAAGAAGGCCACCCGATCACCCAGTTCTGCAACAAGGGCCGTCCCGCGATCCTCCGAGAGGTCGACCACGGCCACTCCTGCGGCTCCCATGTCGAGCACCCGGCGGACGACCGACTCCCCCAGACCCGACGCCCCACCCGTCACCAGCACGTTCGCGCCCTGCACGTCCATCGGATCTCCTCAGTCAGCCGGTGGCCGGGTCAATCCCAGCCAAGTTCGTGGAGCCGATCGTCGTCGATCCCGAAGTGATGCGCGAGTTCGTGGACGACGGTGATCCGCACCTCCTCCACGACATCCTGCCGTTCATCGCAGATCTCCAGGGTCGGCCTTCGAAAGATTGTGATGCGGTCCGGCAGGACCCCGGCGTAGGACGTGCCGCGCTCGGTGAGCGGGATCCCCGAATACAGGCCCAGCAACTCCGGGTCGTCCTGCGGGGCCTCGTCCTCGACCACGATGACGACGTTGTCTAGCAGGGCGGCCAACTCTGGTGGGATGGTGTCGAGCGCCTCGGATACGAGGATCTCGAAATCCTCATAGGTCACCTCGAGCACGATTCATTATGGGCGGGCAGGCATCCAGGAGGACCCTCGGATCCCCGGTTTACGTCCGTGGCCCCCGTCACGTATAGTTCACCTGTCGCCAACGGCAGATCAGGTCGACGGGGACAGGTCCCCATCGTCTAGTGGCCTAGGACGCTGCCCTTTCACGGCGGTAGCACGGGTTCGAATCCCGTTGGGGATACGCCTCATCGAGGCCCCGTAGCGCAGTTGGTTAGCGCGCCGCCCTGTCACGGCGGAGGTCGCCGGTTCGAGCCCGGTCGGGGTCGCCAAACCCGGATGTGACTCCGGGTTTGTTCTTTTTGTTCGGGACAGACACCAGCCGCGGTCTCAGTTGGTCTCCTGGGCCAGGGTGCGGTGCACGGATTCTCTGCCACACTCCCAGCGTGGCTCTCCGAGGTTCAGCAGCCGAATCAGCACCTCCACTCCGTAAGGCTCGCGCAGGTCGTTCGCTGGCTGCGGGGGTCTGCCTCATTGGAGTCCTGACTGGTGGTCTCATCGCACCACCGCCAGCAACGGCGTCGACCGGAGATCTCGCCGTCCTTGCTTACCCGCTGCTCGCTCCTGATCCGAATGTCAGCCGGGCATGCAGCGAGACCGTCCTCAGTTTCACGAGACTCGATGGCGCCGCCTTCCGCCAGGGCCAGTACATCCAGGTTGAGTACCAGTTCACCTACAACGATTCCTACGCCGTGAGCACTGGGAGTTGGTCGGATCCGTGGAAGCCAGACTCGGGCCTGCACTTCATCAAGCAGGCGTCCGGCTTCCCAGCCGGACCAACGACGGTAGCCGTCCCCTTCTCGCTGTGCACCTTCCAGTTCAACTCTTATTTCGTGAAGGGAGTCGTGTCGCGCGTCCGGATCAAGGCCACGCTCGGCGGAGCGGGTTTGACGTCAAGCCCGGTCGAGGCCGATGTGGAGGTGATCCCGTGGTCGCCGGGGACGGAACTGATCACCCGGCTCATCACGGAGTGCAAGCGCGAGACGCTCTACGGGGGGTTCGACGGCAACCTGTTGATCTCCCAGAAGTCGAGGCCCAAGAGAGTCGGCGATCGGGCACGGATTGCCGGGACGCTCTTCCGATCAGGCATCGTGGCCCCAAACGACACGGTGAGGTTCTATAAGTCGGACTTCGACCTGGGGTCAGCCGACCTGACGCTCAATCGACTCGGGCCTGTCGTGGCAACGGCAACGACTGACGCCAACGGTCAATTCGAAGTGTCCCTCCCCATCGGCAAACCCGATAACTACAAGCTCGTGACCTTCATGGCCATCGCTCCGGCGCGCGCTGAGGCGATCGGGCCGATCCCAGGACCATTCCCGGAGGAGGCCTTTCCCCTGGTCTTCAATTGGGCCAAGCAGGGTCGGTACGAGACCAGCCTCAAAGACTGGATTCCCCAGCAGTCCGCGGCCTGCCTTTCCGCCTATGCGGCCTACTCCGCCGAAGGGGCGCTAGGCCCCGACGGCAACCCAACGGCCACCCGACCGCTCGCCATCTACCTCGCGAGCAAGGCACTGGCTGGGGCCAAGGGCAAGAAGGCCTACGCCGGCGCCAACGACTGGGAACTCACCACTGGAGGCAGTTGCCGGATTTCCTGGTGGGAGCGCAACGGCCGACGAGTGTCCGGCTACACGGTCACGTGCGATCGACGCTCCTGAACGGAAGCCAACAAGCACTGCGACCCGTGCACGCGACCAAGGAAGCGACTCGGTATCATCTTTCCACCCGATCAACGCGGGCAGCACCATCGCCCTAGCGGGCACGGCCAGGTAGCTCAGTTGGTACGAGCGTCCGACTGAAAATCGGAAGGTCGGCGGTTCGACCCCGCCCCTGGCCACCACCAAACCTGTTGCGGCGCAATACATTTTGCGGTGTCCCATTCCCGTTACTTAAGTCCCAATCTAGGTACTGCCCTATCTTCTGCTCCCCATCACTAACGCACAATCGCCGGCCGCTGGGCCTTCCAACGCGCCCACTGGGCGACGGCCCGTGACACATGTGCACAAAGACCCGATTGGCGTTATTCCCTAGTAATGCGGAGATAGCGACTAGAGCTGCTTCCACATTGGGACCCCGTACACCTCGGCTACGGGGATCTGGTGGAGAGCCCCGACCAGCAGATGGGCTCCAAGATCGAGTATTGGGTTCACCTCGCAGGCGACGAGCGTCAGTGGCTTGCCAAGATTGCCCGCACCAGCCGCGATGACGGAGTCGTCAGTGGGGAGGACTGGGCTGAATGGCTTGTGCACCACCTTGCCGGACTGCTCGGTGTTCCCACCGCCTCAGTGCGCCCAGCCACCTTTGAAGGCTGGCGGGCAATCGTCTCGAGGAGCATCCTTCGAGGCCCCGCGGAATCCCTGGCCCGAGTTACTGTCAGACGTAGGACGTACATTCATCCTTGACCTTCTGAAGGCCAATCGAAGGAGGTTGCTCGATGGCTACTCAAATCCTGGAACCGACTGAGGTTGACCTGAGCACCAGTCGCCGCACCCTCTTGCTCATCTGGCAGAACTCCTCAACACGCCGTTTCATCAAGGTTGGGCAATTCGACGCGCTCACAGATGGTCGATTCGCCTTCCGATATCTGGACGGCGCCTGGGATGACCCCACCTTCCAGCCACTCGTCGAGTTCCCGGAGAGGGGCTGCGTCTACGTTTCAGACGAACTGCCAGCGTTCTTCGCCAACCGAGTTCTTTCGTCCGACCGGTCCAACTTTGACGAGTATCTTGGATGGCTCGGACTCGAGGCGCGGAGGGGTGCCGATCTGCCTCTCGAGGTTCTTGCGCGGACGGGAGGCGGACGCGCGACCGACACCTTCCACATCCTTGATGCACCAGCAATCGATTCCGATGTCCTCACCAGTCGATTCTTCGTTTCGGGAGTGCGACACATTGACGGCGCCGACGAGGCACTCAGCAGTATCTG
>JAULZL010000299.1:0-1899 GCA_032117355.1 Candidatus Nanopelagicales bacterium | reverse complement strand
CATCCCAAGGGACAACTCTCCAGGGTTCAGCGTCCCGCCAAGAGGCATGCGAAGTCCGCCCAGGAAGGCTGCAGGAACTCCTGCTTCAGCGCTGCTCAGGACCTTGCTGCGGCCTCCGGGCTTGACAAGCTTCTTGATGGCTCGCAACTGTCGCTGGGTCGTAGCGGTGACGAGCATGCCGGTTCGCTCGTAGTGACAATCGATGCCGTAACGATCGATGAGGTCCTCGGTGAAGGTGACCGAGGTGTTGGCGAATCGGGCGAGATCCGTTACGCGATCTGCGTAGAAGCGATTCAGGATTCGAGCGTCGCTGCCGATGCTGTTGCTGAGGTAGCCCGCATTGCGGCCGCTCGCACCCCACCCGCAGAGGTCCGCCTCAATGAGCGCGACATCGCAGCCCATCTGCGCCAGGCGAAGGGCCGCGGACATCCCACCGAGGCCACCGCCAATCACTGCGATATCGCAGTTCACATCGCCGCTGACCTTCGGCTGAAGGTCGGCGGGACGATCCACCCACCCCGTGCCAGGTAGGTACGTCATCGGCGATGCGATCGCGCGATTCATGCGGCTGCCCTTCCGTAGTGCTCTGGTGCGACCTTGCCGTGTCGACGAGAATTCTGTCTCATCAGCGCCAGGAAGGACCCATCCGGGGGAGTCCGGTCTTGGCTGACTCTCACCCTGCATCCCCCACCCGGGCACGCTGATCTGCGGACAGGGCGGGCCGCGCCTACGACGGGGAAGACTAGGCGGACACGACACGGGAGTGGGATGTGACTGAGACAGACGTCGAATGCGTGGTTGTGGGCGGGGGTATCGCAGGCCTCACGGCGGCATACCGACTCCGTGAACACTCGGTACTGGTTCTGGAGGCGAGTGACCGGTTGGGCGGGCGGGTGCAATCCCAGAGACGTGGAGACTACTGGGTGAACATGGGAGCCATGTTCGTCGCACCTGAGGGTCCACTCGCGGAACTAGCGCACCTCCCGGGCGTTGACCTCAATCGCTTGACCGGCAAGGCGATTATGGATATCAAGGGTCGGAAACTGCGCGCGAACTCGCCGTTTGACCTGATGGTCAAGGCCCCGATGTCCATCTCGGCACGGTCTTCGCTGGCGAGGTTCAGCCTGCGACTTGGCCGTGACTACAAACGTATGCACAAGAAGGGACCCGAGGGGCGCGCATACACGGATCAGCTCGACTCACGTTCGGCGGCTGACGTGTTCGCCGTCTCCGGCGACGCTCGCTCGATCGTCGACGCACTATCACGTAGCTGGACATCGGCGGAGCTGGACGAGGTGTCGGGCGCTCATGGTACGGCGTACTTCTACCTCACAATGGGCAAGGGAAGTCACGTCGACGACCTGACGTTCCCCACGGGCGGGAGCGAGAGCGTCATCCACGCCACCGCCGCAGCCTTGGGATCGAACGTCCAGGCGCAGACGCAGGCCATCGTCCGTAGCCTCCGCTCGGAGAACGGGATCGTCCACGTCGAGTACGAGCTGGAGGGTCGGAGCGTCAGCCTGCGAGCCAAGCAGGCAGTGGTCGCGACCCAGGCATTCGCGGCACTGAAGTTCCTGGGCGGAATGCCGCCCGAGTACGTCGATGCCCTGGCTGCGGTGAAGTACGGGTCCTTTCTGTGCGGGGGAATCTTCACCAACGAGACGGGACCTCAGGTCTGGGACGACTACTCGTTCATCACCACCCCGGGCCGTTCCTTCGCCGCGATCTTCAATCCGGTGTCGGTGCTCCGCGGGGGCCCGGTTCGGCGCCCAAGGGGATCGCTGTCGTTCTACGCTGGAGGAAACACTGCGCGCCACCTGATGGATGCCACGGATGGCGAGCTTATTGCCACATGGGTACCCGAAGTGGCCGAGGTTTTGGGATGTTCGACCGACATCT
>JAULZL010000298.1:0-4303 GCA_032117355.1 Candidatus Nanopelagicales bacterium | reverse complement strand
CACCAGGATCTGCAGAATGAAGAGCAGCACCGGCACTAGGCCATTCGCCGAGACGTCCAGGAATGAGTACGGATATGCCCCGATCGCACTCCCGCGCAACAGGGCGTAGGCGGCCCAGGCCAGCGGGAGCAGAAGTGACAGGCCAATGGTGCGGAGGTTGATGAGGCCGCGGGGGCCGACCAGCAGCCAGACCAGCACCGTCAGAATCGGCGTGACCACGTGGATGGTCGCATTGGATACGTAGTCCCATCCGGTCTTGCCACCGGTCGCCAGTAGGAGGTTGTATACGACTCCGGTGACCACGATCATGATGACGCTGTCGAGTCGGAGCACTCGCCACATGAGGCCGACTCGGTCGGTGCGAGTGAACAGCCCCGGTCGACGTGCGAGAACGGTCACGACGACAGCGACGACGATGTTGCTCAGAATGGTGAAGTACGTTGTCCAGTCCAGGAAGCGCTCGAGAACGGTGTCCTGGCCGCCCACCACATTGCCGAGGAGGGTTGGAGCTTCGGGATCGATGTCGCCCAGGTAGTAGCCCGACAGGTTCAGGCTGAGCGAGATCAGGACTCCGAACCACGCGACCGCCGCGTTGATGGCGAAGAGGGCGCGCGCTAGCCCCGAGGGGCTTCCTCCGTTCTCGCCAGAAGCCATGCCTGTTTCGGTGCTCGCACCTGTTCCTGTCGTCATGCTGCCGGACGCTAGTCCATTTACTGCTGGCCCTTGCATCAATTCCGCATCCACATCGACTGGTGGCGTCGCACCGAGTGTCCGTCTGCACTGACTTCGACTGCTGGGGTCGCACCTGACGTCGGTTTGTGACGCTAGCGGTCGAAGTGGCCAATGGCGGGTGTGAGTGCGACGGTGCCGGTCGACCTGGCGATAAGGAGCCTGGCGGACGCGTTCATCGACCAGTGCATCAGGGTCGAGTCCGTCGAGGCCCGGGTAGGTCGACTCCTTCGACCTACCGACCCGCCCTCTGACCGCGGAAATGACGGTGATCTCGTTGGGACGCCCCCAATGGTCGACGAGTCCTACTCCTGGCGGCGGTCTTCGCTCGGCCTATGCGCACCTTTGTGCTGGTGGCTGGTCGGTTCACGCTGTCCGCTGTTCAAGGTCCGGATGTCAGCCTCGACCCAGTTGCCGTGGCCGGTTCGCGCGATCCGACTAATGTCCCGGTGTGCGTGAGGACGAGTGGGGGCTGCGGGCCGCCCAGCACGCCGACCGGACACGGCCCTGGGTAGATGCTCGACTCTCCCGTCGGGCCGAGGGTCGCAAGCACGCGATTGACGACTTCCTATTTGACTACTACCCCTTCTCCCCGGCCAAGCTCAGCATGTGGCACCCAGGTTTCGGAGTCGTCCTTGAGGGTCCGGGATCCGACTCGTACCTTTCGGTGCCGGGATACGTCCGGACTCGCGAGGGGGTCACCTCCGACGTGACCCACCTTGCGAGTAAGCGTCCTCGCCTAGACGTTGCGATCCGCATCCTGTCCGGGACTACTGCGCGCAAGCCCGTAACCGGCTGCTTCGGACTGCACGAGTGGGCGATGGTCTACGGCCAAACCCAGGACCAGGTGCGACATGAGTACCTTCCCCTGCGGGTGAGTCCCGCGGAAGTGTCGGCCACCGTTGAGTCGGTCGGTCTGCGTTGCACGCACATTGACGCCTTTCGGTTCTTCACCCCCGAGGCCGTCCCACTCAATTCACTCGAGCCGACCCGGGCCAACCAGCCGGAGCTCGAGCAACCCGGGTGCTTGCACGCAGCAATGGACCTCTACAAGTTGGCGGGCTGGTTCTCGCCACTTGTCGGGTCGGATCTGTTGATGGACTGCTTTGAGAACGCCGCGCGGGCGCGACGACTCGACATGCAGGCGTCGCCCTATGACGTCTCTGAATTCGGCCTGCCAGCCATTCGAGTGGAAACGCCGGACGGTAGGCGGGAGTACGTCGCCGCACAGCAGGACCTAATGGAGGCGACCGACCCACTTCGCTCGACCCTGCTTGACGTGCTCAGGGCGCTTCAATTGGAGTTGGCCGCAGATCTATTGATCGACGGCAGTCCGCGCTACGCCTCGCGAGCCAGCCCGATCGCAGCGCAACCGCGAACCACGTCATCAAGGCCGAACGCATCGACCGGTCCGTAGGCACCGCCTTGGGCAATGGGCGAGACTCGGCACCTGTCGGCACCCCACGTGAGCAAGTCGGCCGTTAGTTCATACGGAGTCGGGCCGCTTAGCCGCACACTCGATACCTGCTCGCCTGCCGAGTCCAGCGCGCGCGCCACGACGATGGTGCGTGAAGTGCTGCGCTCCTCGGCGGTCGGGCCTTGACCGGTTGTCCCGTCGGCGGCAAGCGCCCGCGTGAGAAGTCCGCGGACGCCCGGAATCCGCGTAAGGCTGTCAGTGGCCCGACCGGCAGTGCTCGCCACCTTCGTCCAGCGACCTGCCCACCCGAGGTAGACGCCCACCTCGCGGATGTCACCATCAAGCCGGGGCAGGGTGAATTGCTCGCTTCCACCAACGCTGAGCCCGCTGCGCTGACCGCGACCGGTCTCAAAGTCGCGCACATGAGATCCGGCGCGCTCGCTGATGACCTGGCCGGATCTAAAGGAGTGGGTGGGCTCGAGCATCACCCCCGCCATACTTGCCCGCGTACCGCTGCTCATCCCCATTCCACCGGAAACGAAGTAACCGATCTCGACCTTTACGGGGACGCGTCCGACTTCGCGGGCATCGTGTAGGGCCAGGGCTCCGGCAAGATTCCCGGGCACGTAGTCATAGCCGAAGGCGGTGAGGAGCCGGGCTCCGCTGCGCTCAGCCCGGGGGCCGGCATTCTCGAAGACCCAGCGGATGAACGGGGATTCTCCGGTGGAGTCGATGTACGTTGCTCCGGCATCGATAGCCGCCTCCACGGCCGGCGTGCCCAGGGCAAGGAATGGCCCGACGGTCGACACGAGTACGTCCTGCGGCGACTCCACCAGGGCCCGAACGGAGGGTGCAGCGGTGGCGTCTGCCTGAACCCAGGTCGGCAAGGTGCCGGCCGGAGCGAGTGGACTCAGGTCGTCCACCAGTGATGCAACCCGATCTGGGTCACGACCGACCAGGATGGGTGCCAGGCCCGCCTGCACCATGGTCCGTGCGGTCAGGCGCCCGGTGTACCCGGTGGCACCGAAGAGGATCACGCGACTGTGCACGTCGTGACGGTACGCGATGAACTAGCCTCGCGAGCATGTCGGCTCACGCTTTCTGGCACCCCTTCGCGGACATGTCCGCGGTTGATGGCCACGAATTCATTTTGGATTCAGGTGATGGCGCGTACGTGACCGCAGCAGATGGCCGTCGTTATCTCGATGCGTCGGCGGGGCTCTGGTACTGCAATGTTGGGCATGGCCGGCGTGAGCTGGGTGAGGCGGCGATGAGGCAGATGTCCTCGCTCGCGGCCTTCTCGAACTTCGGGGACCTCGCCACCCAACCGACCCTTGAACTCGCTGATCGCCTGGCCGCCTTGAGCGGCATGGACGACGCGAAGGTCTTCTTCACCTCTGGCGGGAGTGATGCCGTCGATACGGCCGTGAAGTTCGTCCGCCGCTACTGGACCCTGCTTGGTCAACCGAGCAGGCAATCAATCATCACCCGAACGCGCTCGTACCACGGCATGCACTTGGCGGGGACTTCGCTGTCGGGAATCGCCGCCAATCGGGATGGGTACGGAGACCTTGACCCGCACGTGCGCAATTGCGCTTGGGATGACCCGGATGATCTTGAGCGGGTCATCCTGGAGGCCGGCTCGAGTTCGATTGCGGCATTCTTCTGCGAGCCGATCATCGGAGCGGGTGGGGTGTACGCACCGCCGGATGGATACCTGCAGCGGGTCCGTGCCATTTGTCGCGAGCATGACGTGCTCTTCGTGGCGGACGAGGTGATCACCGGTTTCGGCCGGGCGGGCGCCATGTTCGGTTCGTTGCGATGGGACATTCAGCCCGATCTGCTCCTGGCTGCCAAGGGGTTGACCTCCGGCTACCTGCCGATGGGGGCGGTACTGATCGCGGGGGCGGTTGCCGAGCCCTTCTGGACGACTCCCGGCTTGATGTGGCGGCACGGCTACACCTACTCCGGGCATGCAACCGCAGCAGCGGTGGCCATGGCGAACCTCGACATCATCGAGGGAGAGAACCTCGTCGGCCGGGTCGCGGAGAATCAACTGGCCCTGGGGGCCGCCCTGGCACCCCTTCGGCACCATCGGTTCGTGATCTCCGTCCGAGCCGGGGTTGGCCTGCTTGGGGCAGTGCAACTTGACCCCAG
>JAULZL010000297.1:0-7985 GCA_032117355.1 Candidatus Nanopelagicales bacterium | reverse complement strand
GCGGTCAAGGTAGGCGAGCTTGCGGGCCCAGTAGGGAGTCTCGGCCTTCCAGGTCTCATCGAGAGAGTCCGAGCAGGCGGCCACAATCCCTGCCACATCCCGACCGAACGTGGCCTCAATATCGGTTAATCGCTCCCTGCCGCCTTGGTCCTCGGCTGCATCATGCAGTAGTCCGGCTATCGCCTGATTCTCGTCCCCGCCTGCCTCAAGAACGAGACTCGATACACCGAGTAGGTGGGAGACGTACGCGATCTGGCCACCCTTGCGAACCTGACTCGCGTGAATCCTTGATGCGTAGGCCACCGCCGCTGCGTAGCGTCCAGACAACACCACGTGGGGTGTCGGGTGTTCACTCATTCCTTGCTCCATTCCCTCATGGCGATCTGCCAGATCCGCTCTGCGGCTCGCTCGATGGCCTCGTCGTCACGGAGGTCGTCCTCAGAAAGTTTGAAATACATGCCACGCTCCCATCGTCATCTGCCAGGCGCCATGCCAGCCAGCAGCTCTACCTCCGGGGCCACCGTCACGATCAGGCGGTTGGCAGGCGACCAGCCGGAGACTTGGGGCCGCACTTCTTGAGCGCTTTCATTATGACGTGGGGGGCTGACACAGACGAGATGCGAAATCCAAGGTGCGGAGTAGCGTGCCGTCCACCCAGTCGCCACACGGGCGACCAGTTCTAACGCACCCCCGTCGAACTTCAGGGGATCGCAAGGTTCGTGGGCTGATTCATCGCAACCCCCGCGCTGACCTCTGGAGATCCCTATGAAGCGATCAGATGGACGGGACTCGTCGGTGGGGAGTGACGCGGGTTCCAAGCGAACCCCTAAAGCTCACGAGTTGATTCACCTCGGGCCACTCACCATTGATGAGGGTGCATGGGTTGCCGACCTCAACGGTCAATCACTCCAACTGACAAAATCCGAGTTTCGGCTGCTGACGCGCTTGGCCCGCGAGCCCGGCATGGTGGTTACCCCACGCGAGCTGCTGACCTGGATGTGGGACAGGCCCTGGATCGGAGATACCACCTCGGTCGAGGTGCATCTTTCGCGGTTACGCCGCAAGCTCGGCGAGTCTGGTGGGCACGCTCGGCTCATTCAGACCGTGCGCGGTGTCGGGTATCGCCTCGACATCAGTCCCATCGACCCCTCCGGGTCGCTGGCAGCCGCCTACCGCACCCTTGAGCAGTCCCTCGCGACCGCTGGAACGGTCGTAGCCTTGGTTAGCCCAGACCGCACCGTGGCCTGGGTGAACGCGTACGTCACCGACATCCTGGGATGGCACCGAGACGAATTCATCGGTCGGAACCTCCTGGACCTCGCGCATGCCGACGACCTGCCCGAACTACACAGAGTCATCCGCTCCACCGAGACCGGCGAGTCTCAAACGCACAAGGCTCGGCTGGCACATAGCGACGGCTCCTACTGCTCCCTAACGGCACTCCTGCACCCGCTGCTCTCAGCAGACGGCACCTTCTTGGGATCTGTCAGCGAATGGAGGCTGACTCTGCCGGAAGATGCCACTGTTGAACTCACACCGCCATCGACTTTGACCGCCACACCGCAGGCCGCGGGCGCGGCGGAGGCCTTCTTCGTCGAGATGATCTACGACGCCGAACTCATACTTCGGGACGTCTTGCCGAACCAGCCATTCTTCGGATGGGATCCCGCCCTCGTCATTGGGACTCCGTTCATGCTCGCAGCAGACGCTTCCTTCGCCGTCGATCGCGCGTCCACGCTCACCTTCCTGCAACTCCTGCTCGACACCGGAACAAGGCAACTCGTGCAAAGCGTGGCCATCAGGCATGCCGATGGCCTTTCCAGCCTGCACGATTCGACCGTCACCCTCCTCGCAGACGAGAGCGGACGCTTTCGGGGCATCAGGACGGTCATTCGATAGATCCCTCGGAGCACGTGTCCTGCTAGGCCGTCTCCAGGCTTCTGGCGCGCCACAGAAATGATCCGGCAAGAACAAGCCCGCCTGCGAGGACGGTGCAGCCCAAGCGAACCGCCAAGGTCTCGCCAACCGGGTCGCCTTCAAAGGTGAACATGCCGACGAACAGGATGGTGATGGCGGCAACCGCTATCGCGTAGTTGGCCCAGATGAACGCCACCACGACCCCGGTCGCCACCGCACAGGTCAGGGCCATCCACACTCCGCGGACACCCGCAGCCTCGAAGATGGCCGCGATGATCAGCAATCCCATGACTGTTCCAGCCAGGCGGGCGAGAACCCTCGAAACCGTGCCATCGGCATCCGGTTTCGTCACCCAGGCCACCGTCATCGGCATCCAGTAGTCATGCGGCAGGGTCAAGACTTCGGAAATGGACATTGCCACGAAGATCGTGATGGTGAGCCTGGCGGCGTGCCGCACAAACGGGTTGCTCCAATTCAGTTGCCCTCGTAATCGGTGCCAAACGGAGGCGATCGGCTCGAGGCCGACTGCCCGGGATCCACGCCCCACGACGAGTTGCGGGATCACCGTTGCAGCCGTGATGACAAGGCCGCCAAGGCCGACGAGCAGCACGGTTTGCACACTTGTTCGTACCGACTCAGGAGCCCCGCCAATGACGACAAACATCACCAGCGAAAGCACGCCCGCAACTCCAGCTCGTGGACCGGCAGCACCCGCTACACCGCATATAAGCGTGATGGGGATCGCCAGAGCGAGGGCGAGCGCAGCGCTCTCCGAACTGATTCCGCCAAGGAGAGCCGCAACCATCAGCCACAGGGTCGTCCAAAGCATCGTCCGCCAACGTCGGCCGATGGCCTCGCCGGAATCCGCAACACCGACGAAGAGTGCACCCCCAACAAGTGGCAGGGCCAAGGCAATTTGGCCCATCTGCCATGGGACGAAGATCAGGAAGAGCGCGACGATGGCCATGCGCAGCGCACCCCACGTCACAATGCGGCCCCGCTCAACATACGCTGGGCCAAGTAGCAAGGTGCGGGTCCGTGACCTCATGCGGACATTCTGCTGGGACGCGACAACGTCCCAGCGACAGGCGCCCCGAACTACCATGGCTACTGGTCACCACCGTGGCCGTGGCTTCCTCCACGAGGCGGGATCTTCGAGATGCCAACCAGTCATGTTCCGAGCAGCGCCGCCGCCCTTGCCATCTCCACCCTGAGCCTGTTCGCCTTCGGCGCGGTCTCTCCCCCGGTGGCTGCGGCGGCAGCCACCCCCCTGGCCGTTCGCCCCACCGTCACCATCGTCATCGAGTCCCCGGCGGACATCCTTCGCGAGGATCGACTCACGGGGGTGCGCGTGGTGGCAACCGGAGTCGACAAGAAGACGAAGATTCGTGTCAACTGGGGCAACGGCTCAGCAACTCAGGTGAAGTCGGGGCGCTGCAGCTCCAAGACCGCGGCCACGAATCCGGGCAGTTGTGTCGTGACATTCGAGCCCCTCAGCTACGGCCCCGGGCAGTACACGATCACCGCAGCATCCGGGACAACCCGGGCCAGCAAGTCCCTGACAGTCGTCGCTCAGCCCGTTGCCTGGTCACCGCCCAGTGGGTGGACACAGCCCGCAGGGTGGTCCCTGCTCTCGAGGGAAGCAACCTTCACGCCCTGCCAGAAGGTGGACTGGTACTTCGACCGGACGGGTGAGACTGCCGATCGGGTCACGATGATCGACGACATCCGCGCCGGGCTGGCCTTCATCACACCCGAGACCGGACTCGCGTTCACCGAGACCGCGAGTCCCGCAGACGCCGACCTGACGTTCATGTGGGGAAATCTCAATTCATATGGCGGCGATGTCGCCGGGTGGGGCCGAATCGATGGCCCCGGCGAGGGGACCGTCGCACTGTCCAACACGGTCGACTGGACACTCGACCGCTGGGCGGGACGGGGCGTCGTACGGTACGACCTACCTGATCGGCCCGGCTGGTACCAGACCAGGATCGGGCGACAGACCCTGGTGATCCATGAAGTGATGCACACCCTCGGCATGGGTCACGTCAACGACATCACCTCGATCATGTATCCCCAAGGCGTCGGCAACGCCAATGCCGGCATCCTCAACCCGTCGGATCGTGAAGCCTTGCGCACCATGTACCTGAACAATCCCTGCCCGGCGATTCCCGACTAGTTCTCGTTCTGACGGAGGCTGCAAGCGACGAGCCTCGCAGGAGCGTACCGTCGACGGCTAGGGTCGGGGGGACGTCAGGACGGGGAGATCTATGGCAGCTCAGACGTGGCCGCAACGGCCGCAGTTCGCCAATGACGCCGAGCAGGTCGTCTGGGATGCTTTGCGAAGGGGCCTTCGTGATGTTGACGTCCTCATGCAAGGCGTTCGCTTCACCGATCCTGTCGACGGGGAGGTTGAGCTCGACCTACTTGTCCTGATGCCCGATCTCGGAGCGGCGATCATCGAGATCAAGGGCGGGCACATCGCCTTCGGTGACGGCAACGTGCGCCAGACGCGCAGCGACGGAACCCATGTGATCCACCCCGCTGATCAGGCAGCCAAGGAACGGCGTGCCTTCATGCGGTTTCTTGAGCACCAGCCGAGTTGGTCGCGCGGACGCATGCGAGCAATCTGGCTCGTGGCCTTTCCGCAGACTCACGTCACCGGCGCTCTCGGCCCTGCGTTGCGCCGTGAGGTCATCCTCGGCAAGGACGACCTGCCGGATGCCGCTGGAATAATCTTCGACCGGCTCCGCGACCCGGCCATCGGTGATCGAGTGCCGCCCGGTGACTGGGTACCAGATGCCTTGGAGCACCTGGTTGGCACCATCGACAAACCCGGGGAGATCCAAGCCCGCGCCGCGCAGCGACTTCGGCATGTGGAACAGCTAACGGCTCACCAGGCGGCGTTGCTGTCCGTCATGCGCCACGTTCCCCGATTCGAGGTGACCGGGTCCGCGGGCACCGGCAAGACCTGGTTGGCAATTGAGCAGGCTCGCCGTTGGTCCGCGGCTGGGGAGAGAGTTGCATTTCTCGCCTATACCCGCGGGGTGACCGAGGCCGTTAGGCGTGCAATGGCCGACCTGCCAAGCAAGGAAGTGCCGGAGTTCATCGGGACCTTCTTCCAGCTCGGCTACCGATGGGGAGCGCGGGCCGATGGGCCCGACGATCCCGAATTCTGGCGCGGACGGGGCCCAGCGCTGATGCAACTGATGGCTAGCCAACTCGACGTGGATACCAGGTTCACCGCCTTCGTCGTTGATGAAGCCCAGGACTTCAGCGACTCATGGTGGCCAGCCCTGCTGGCTTCCGGCACCCCGGACGCCAAGGTGGCCCTCTTCCGTGACGACGAGCAGGCAGTGTTCACTGAACGCAGGGGTCGGCCGGATCTTGAACTCGTGCCATTGGTACTCGAGGAGAACCTCCGCAATGCCCAGCAGATAGTCGAGACGTTCCGTCCTCTGATCACTGCAGAAGTGCTCAGCAAGGCCGGGCCGGGGTTCCCCGTCGAGTTCATCCCATGCGAGGCCGATCACGTCATTGGCCACGCGGATGATGCTGCCGCGGCCCTCGTTGAGGAGCGGGGCTGGCTTCGCGAGCATGTGGCACTGCTAACGACGAAGCACCGACATCCGGTCCAGGTTGAGCGTGACAGCGACAAGGCCGCCTACTGGGCTGACCTGTGGGCCAGCGACGACATCTTCTATTCGACGGTCGCGGGCTTCAAGGGCCTTGAGCGCGCGGCGATCGTCCTTGCCGTCAATGGCTTCCATGACGACCTCGACCCACGGCACGTTCTCTACGCCGGAATGAGTCGAGCACGCGACCTGCTCATCGTGGTCTCCCCGGCTGAATTCATCGCCCAGGCCCGGGACGACCGACTCCTGCGCAGGCTCCAGCGCGGGGCCGGGTAACAGCAAGGGGGCGGTTGGCCCGTCAGGACCCGCAGCATCCACCGCCACCGCCACCGGGCATGGGGCCAGGTGTGGCCGACCCACCACCAACTGCGGAGAAGGAGAGGAGCCGGACGGTGTCAGGATGGCCGGCCGGGCAGGAACTGGGCTCACCCGACTGCTCCATGGGCCTGCTCACCGTGTAGGTATCACCGCAGGCTCGGCATCGGAACTCATAACTGGGCACGGCCCCACCGTAGACGATGACCTCTCGGGTGACCGAGGGCAACGACGCCTCCAGGTACGAAGAAGCCCGCCGTCGCGCACGGGGGAGAGCACGACGGCGGGCGTCTGAATTATGCCATAAATACTGAGAAAGGTTCCTTTCGGGTGTTGCCGGGATCGCTGACGCGATCAAGATTCGAGTAGGGCATGATCAGCGGGCGCAGGCTTGCCGACCAGGGAGACCCGATGACCAACCTCGTTATTCGAACGGTATCCGTTCAGCTCACCGAGACTCACCGCGAGGCAGGCGTTGCCGTTGACCCGCCGACGCACAAGGTCGTGGCCGCTGCGGTCATCGCCAACCCACTGGCCGATGGCCAGCTTCACCCCGACCTCTCCGAGCTTGAGGCCATCGGCGCCGAGGTGGCCGGTGTCCTCGTCACCCGAGCCCTTGAGGTCCTCGCCTCAGCCGGGGTGGCTCCTGACGAAGTTCGCGGCTATGGCAAGGGCGCCATCGTGGGCGTGGACGGTGAACTGGAGCACTCAGCAGCCATCCTGCATCCAAGGTTCGGCGCACCGGTCCGCGCTGCTATCGGCGGCGGAACCGACATCATTCCGGGCACCAAGAAGATGGGGGGCCCTGGCGCGATCATCACGATGCCCCTCGGAAACAAGGACGATCGCTGGGTATTCGACGACATGGACTCCGCGGAAATCAGTGTCCCGGATGCCCCTCGGGCCAACGAGATCCTCGTCGCCCTGGTGCTGTCGAGCGGCGGTCGTCCCAATGCCCGCGTCAAGAAGCCGGGAGCCTGAGCATGAAGGTCATGGTTGGTCTGATCCGTCGAACGGACATGACGCACGAGGAGTTCGTCAGCTGGTGGACCGAGCAGCATGCCCCGCTCGCTCGCACCCTGCCGGACGTTCGGCGCATTCGGTTCAACGTCCTTGCCGACGACGCCCCCTTCGATGGCATTGCCGAACTGTGGTTCGATTCGGCAGAGGCAGCCGATGCCGCCTATGCAACCGATATCGGCAAGGCTGTCGCAGCGGACTCCCTAGCCCATGCAAGTTCGCGCGTGCGGATGCTCGCAGACGAGCACGCGATCCTCGGTTAGACGCTCCCGTTCCAGCCGTCGCTTTCGCGCGCGGCGTCAGGCGTACAACTCGGGCCTGCGGTACGCCAGGTAGTCGACGTCAGGATCGATGTGGCTGATCGGCGCGATCGTGACGTTGGCCGAGGCGTGACCGGGCTCTACCCCCGCATCTGCGAGCACCTCGCCCGTGGATGACACGATGGAACTGCGTCCGAGGAAATCGAACCGCGGACCCTGCCCGACCCAGTTGGACACCACGAGGGGCAGGCCGTTCTCCATTGCTCGGGCTCGGCAGTACACCTCGTGATACGCGGTGTACGGATGCATGTTCGCTGAGGACGCCACCAGGATCTGCGCCCCCTTCATCGCAAGAGTGCGGCAAACCTCGGGAAACTCCATGTCGTAGCAAATCTGCACGCCGAGGCGACCGACGCTCGTATCAACCGGCTCCAGCAACTCACCCGCCGCGAACACCTTCGTTTCGCCGGCAAACAGATGTGTCTTTCGCACGACGCCTGCACTGCTCCCATCGCGATCCAGGACGATCGCACTGTTGAAGTGCGTCTCCTTCTGCCGCTCCAGAAAGCCGAGTACGAGTACCAGGTCGGCCCGGCGAACGGCATCGGTGATTCGCTGAAAGTCCTCACCCCCGGGCTGTGGAGCCACGTCACCTATCCCACGGCGGATGTCGTAACGCGTGGTCGCCAGCTCCGGAAGAACGAGCAGATCCGTCGTCGCCGCGGCGTTCTCAATCACCGCGATGATGTCATCGACAGCTTTCGGCACCTCGAGCGCGCCCGCAGCCAGTTGGGCTGAACGCACCCGGATCACTCGAATGACGTCATCCGTCATGGGC
>JAULZL010000296.1:0-1804 GCA_032117355.1 Candidatus Nanopelagicales bacterium | reverse complement strand
GGGACTTTCCTGGATCGCTGGCTCGTGAGCGACCTGGCCGCTATCGCTGCGGCATTCGGCCACGCCCTGCATGCGGCGGGGGTCCCCGTAACCCCGGAACGCAGTGCCCGCTTCGCGGCCGCGGTTACGGTGGCAGAACCGACAACTCTCGACGGCCTCTACTGGCTGGGCAGGGTCACCCTGGTTACCGCACACGATCAGGTCGAGGTATTCGACCGGGTTTTCAACCAGGTCTTCCAGGGTCTGGTTGACGTCGCGGACTTCCGGGGCCAGAGCAGTAACCCGCCGCCGCCCGCAGCAGCACCGTCGGGGGATCGTCAGCCCGGTGAACCGCAGGGCACAGGTGAGAGCCCGAGCAGTCCGCGGGGAACAAGCGCCAGCCCCGGCGAGCAAGCGCAGGACGGATCGGACGAGGAGTCGAGCGTCCTGGCGGCGATGAGCAGTGATGAGCGGCTGGGGGAGAAGTCGTTCAGCGAACTGACGCCCGACGAACTGCGGCTCATTACCGACCTGGTGGCCAGATTGAGGCTGGTGCCCCCGATGCGGAGGGCACGCCGTGCTCGGCGGCACCGGGCCGGGCGAAGGCTGGATATCCGCTCAACCCTGCGCCGAGCGCACCGCACGGCAGGTGATCCGGTCCGCCTCGTGCAGCGCAAGGCCACGGAACGGCCGCGCCGGGTCGTCCTGATCGCTGATGTCAGCGGCTCCATGGAGCCGTACGCCCGGATCTACCTGCACCTGATGCGCGGGGCGGTTCAGGCCTTGGGCTCGGAGGCATTCGTGTTCGCGACCAGGCTCACCCGGTTGACCCGTCCCTTGAAGCTCACTCACCCGGATCTTGCCTACCGCAAGGCGATGGCCTCGGCACCCGACTGGTCAGGGGGTACCCGAATTGGCCAGGCGATTGCCGACTTCACTGAGGGTTGGGGTCGACGGGGAATGGCCCGCGGTGCGGTCGTCGTCATTGTCTCTGACGGGTGGGAGACCGGGGATGCGGCGCAGTTGGGCATTGCTATGCAGCGCCTCGCCCGGCTCGCCCACCGCATCGTCTGGGTGAACCCCCGCAAGGCGGCCACGTCCTATGAACCCCTCGTCGGCGGCATGGCGGCCGCACTGCCTCATGTCGACTCCTTTGTCAGCGGGCATTCACTGCGTTCTCTACAGGAGGTGATGGATGCCATACATGGAACGAACCAAGGGGGTGCGGCTACGCGTTGAAGGTGGGAGCATCAACCCATGACAGACCTGGGCAATACAGCTGAGAAGCCACCCACGATCAATCCACGGCCGTGGTCGGCCCGCCGGCCGCAGAGTCTGGTGCTAAGCGCGGTCTTCATCCTCGTGGCCGTCGGCCTGGTCTGGCAGGCGTTGTCGTACGTCGGCGCTGGTGTTGGCGGCTTGGTGCCCTACTTCATCCTCCTGGCCGGCCCGATCCTGTGCGGCTACTACGTCTGGTACTTCAATTTCTACAAGTTTGACGAGTCCGCTTAGGAGCGTCAGGTTGGGCGGGTGTTAGGGCCCGCTGTTGAGTGCGACGTAACCCCAAGACAGCGATGCTGCGAGGAGAATCCACACCTGATAAGGCAATAGGAGGACCCCAAGCCAGGGTCGCTCGGTGAAGGCAATGATCGTGATGGGCACGGTGAGTATTGCTGCCGCCGTGAGCGAGATCGCTGCCCAGGTCAGGTGATGGGGGACGTAAAACTGGTACGCCCATGTCACTGCCAGCACGACCGACATGGTCAGTAGGGCAAGGAAAACTCCGACCTTGACCGGCTCGGCGTTCCAGGCGATGACCAGGCCC
>JAULZL010000295.1:0-6310 GCA_032117355.1 Candidatus Nanopelagicales bacterium | reverse complement strand
CGAGACCATCATCGACACGGTGACCTTCGACCCCGGGCCCGTCCTCGACCAGTTGGTCGAGTTGCTGCCGCGGGCCGTCTACGCCGTTGAGGACGTCCACGGGGTCTTTCACACCACGGCGATGTTTGGTGCCGGAGCACTGGGTCTTTCGATCCGAGAGGTGCCGTTCGAGCACCTGCTGGCCGATCCAGTGACGAGACTCGTCGTCCGCAGTGATGAACACGTCAACGGGGGCTTCGATGAGATCGCCGCCCAGATGGGCATGCACACCGTCATCTTCGGCGTGGGTGAGACCGCCTGGATGGACATTGGCCCCAAGGGAGTCAACAAGGCGACGATGCTCGCCGAGTTGTGTACTCGGCTGGATCTCAACCCGGCTCGAACCCTGACCGTCGGCGACTCCTGGAATGACGTCGACATGCTGCAATGGGCCGGCACCGGCGTTGCCATGGGGTCAGCCCCGAGCACCGTCAAGAAGGCCGCCGACGCCATCACCGACGCGACCCCGGGCGTGGGTGTCGCCCAGGTCATCGACGCCCTCCTCGCCTGAGGACCACTACCGGTCCAGGCAGGCTCCCACCCGAGTCAAGACCGGAGATAGTTGGACACTGTTCAATCAATATTCGGCATCAATTCAGTCTTCGCCTATGCTCCTGCCTGGGGGCTAGCGGAGGAGAGATCATCGTTACCCGAGGCGAAATTGGCGGCCCTGTCACCCAGGTCTTCAATGCAACTCGCGCATATGGCGCCTACCTTCGCCCTGCGGTGGCTTCATGGACGGTCGCCGAGTCTCGGCGGAGAGCTCGCCTGAGGGTCGATGGCGGTTGGTGCACGTCGGTACTGCTCTCCTACCCCAGAAGTGGCAATCACCTCGTCCGCAACTTTGTCGAGTACGCATTCTCCCGACCGACCCTGGGTGAGGGAGATTCCGAGCGTTGGCTGATGCCACACGGCATTTGGGATCGACCCATCTACCTTCGACCTGGGATGCACCGAAAGACGAACTCGCCGGATCCGATCCTGATCAAGAGGCACCACCTACAGGACATCGAGAACTTCCAGCGGCTCATCCTGCTCGTCAGGGATCCCCGGGAGGTAATCGTCCGCAACCTGGATTCCCTCTCCGACGCGCAGTTCGTACAGGCCTACCTCGACGATGTCCAGCTGTGGGCATGGCAGTTGCGTATCTTCGGCTCCTGGACCAGTTCTCAGCGGCTCCTCGTTAACCATGATCAACTGGCCGCAGCTGACACTGGGCCCTTCACGGGAATCGCGAGGTTCCTGGGCCACCCTGACCCTGAGGCGGCCGCTTCTGGCTTCCTCGCCGAGCAGTGGGCGCGTTCATTTGACGCCCTCCAGGACGCCGCACCGAGTCGCGACCGCCCCAATGACTACTGGCAACAGACCCGCCCGGACCGAGCCGACCTGGTGACCAAGGCCATGAAGGGGTTATCCCTGCCCAGCCTTGGGGCGGGATGGGAGTGGCTGGACTCCGAGATCGTGCAGTCCGAGATGCCCCAGCGGCAAGCGCCTATTCCACCTCGGTCGCACGGGCCAGGCCATCAATCACGGCCACAGCAGGCAACTTCGCGAGTTCGCTAGGGGCGATCAGGAGTTTTGTGGACCTGTTGCCGCCACCCATCACGATCCGCGGGCAGGCCAACACCGCGGAATCGACGTAGACAGGTAGTCCGGCAATTCCGAAGGCGGTCACGCCACCGATCATCATGTCGGTGAGTTGCTGGGTGACGTCAGCATCGGCGAAGGACAACCGCTTCACCCCGAGCAGTTCGCTCACCTTCCTGTTGACGTCCAATCGAGTCGTCCCCAGCAGCACGCACACCGCGTACACCGGTGGATCCACCTTCTTGGACGCCACCAAGATGGTGTTGGCCGCTTGGTCGAGGGTGAAGCCGTAGTGCTCGCAGAAGGCCGCCGTATCAGCCAGAGCCGGGTCGCATGGGAGCACCTCGAATTCAGCTCCGCACTCGATCAGGGCGGCTAGGACCCGCGGGTGAAGGTCATCCCTCGACACTCGCCGCTCCCTTGAACTCGTCCGCAATTCCATCCCGGAAAGCGGCCACAAGCCCCTCGTGCCAGTCGCGCATCGGGGGCAAACCCGCGGCGGTCCATGCCCCGTGCCCGAGAACGGAGTAGGCGGGACGTGGGGCGGGCCGCACGAAGCTAGAAGAATCCGTTGGGACAACTCGATCCGGGTCTGCTCCGATCGACTCGAAGATCGCCCGGGTGAACCCGTACCAACTAACCTCGCCGCTGTTCGTCGCGTGGAAGATCCCCGCGGGCGGGCGGGCATCCAGCAGCAGCAGAATCTGTCGGGCCAGATCCCGGGCGTAGGTCGGCTGACCCCGCTGATCATCGACGACCGCAACCGTGTCACGCTCGGATTCCAGCCTGAGCATCGTCTTGACGAAGTTGCTGCCATTCACGCCGTAGAGCCAGGCGGTTCGGACCAGGTAGGACGAATCCGGCAGGCATTGCCGTACCGCGAGCTCACCGGCCAACTTGGTGCGGCCGTAGGCAGATCGTGGGTCCGGTTCCGCGTCCTCGGCGTATGGGGCACTCGCCTCACCGGAAAAGACGTAGTCGGTCGAGAGGTGAACGAGCCAGGCACCGTGGACGCCGCAGCCCTCTGCCAGGACTCTCGGTCCATCGGCATTCACCGAGAAGGCGTCAGCCTCGCGCTCCTCTGCCAGATCGACCGCGGTCCATGCGGCGCAGTTGATCACGACATCCGGTCGGAAGGCAGCGAAGGTGTCCTCGACCGACGAGGGCGAGGTGATGTCGGTAGCCGGAAGGTCGACGCCTAGGACAACATCCTGCGGCCGCTCACCCAGGAGCAGGATGAACTCGCTACCGAGTTGTCCATTCGCGCCCGTGACGAGAACGCGCATCGGTCAGGCCTTGTCCTTCAGCGGTCGCCACCAGGCCTCGTTCTCGCGGTACCAGGCCACGGTCTCGGCGAGGCCCTCGACAAAGTTGTGGGCTGGCGCATAGCCCAGTGCCCGCAACTTGGAGTCATCCACCGAATAGCGGCGATCATGTCCCTTGCGGTCGTCCACCGGCCGCACCGAAGACCAGTCGGCACCCATCGACTCGAGTACCCGCTCGGTGAGCTCCCGGTTGTTCAACTCCAGACCGCCGCCGATGTTGTAGGACTCGCCAGGCTCGCCCTTCACGATCGCGATGGCAATTCCACGACAGTGGTCATCGACATGCAGCCAGTCCCGGATATTGAGTCCGTCGCCGTAGAGCGGAACCTGCAGACCATCGATCAGGTTCGTCACGAAGAGCGGGATCACCTTCTCGGGGAACTGATATGGGCCGTAGTTGTTCGAGCACCGGGTCGAGGAGATGTTGAGTCCGTAGGTGACGTGGTACGCCCGGACCAGCAACTCGGCCGCGGCCTTGGCGGCGGAGTACGGGGAGTTCGGGAGGAGCGGCTCCTCCTCCGTCCACGAGCCGGTCTCGATCGAGCCATAAACCTCATCCGTACCGATGTGCACCGTGCGCGGGATCGAGTGCCGCAAACAGGCATCGAAAAGGGCTTGTGCGCCGACCACATTGGTCACTACGAAGTCCTGGGGGCCGCTGATCGACCGGTCAACATGGGTCTCGGCCGCAAAGTTGACGACGACATCGTGGCCGGGAAGCACCGAGTCGAGGGTGGCTCCATCGCAGATGTCGCCCTGGACGAACGCGTATCGAGGGTCCTTGGAGACGCTCGCAAGATTCGCCAGGTTGCCCGCGTAGGTCAACTTGTCATAGACGGTGACTCCGCTAACTTCGCCGCCGTAAGCCCCCGCGAGCAATTCCCGAACGAAGTGAGACCCGATGAAGCCGGCGGCCCCGGTCACGAAGTAGCGCACGTTACATCCCCTTCAGGTTGGCGAGCCATTGTTGCGCCTCGGCGAAATCCGCATCCGTCACACCCTGCCTCAGCACCGGCGCGCGGCCATCATGGCGCGGATACGAACCCAGGTAACGCACGTCCAGGCAAATCCGATGCAAGCCCATCAGGGCCTCCGCCACCCGGGCATCAGAAACATGCCCCTCAACGTCCACGCTGAAGAAGTAGTCGCCGAGGACCTTTCGCGTGGGGCGCGACTCGATCCGGGTCAGGTTCACGCCACGGACGGCAAACTCATTGAGGATGGCTAGCAGGGCGCCCGGCTGGTCCTGATGGATGTACAGGGCCAGGGTTGTCTTGTCGGCCCCGGTCGGCGTCGGCATGCTCCCCGGTCGACGAACCAACACGAACCGGGTGTGCGCGTCGCGCTGATCTCCGATGTCATCCGCCAGGATTTCCAGCCCGTAGATCTCCGCCGTTATCGACTGAGACACCGCCGCATCGTGGGTGGGGGATTCGTCAAGTAGGCCGGCGGCGGCCGCGGAGGTCGACAGGGCCGGCAGCACTACGGCCTCGGGAAGGTGCTCGCGGAGCCAGGCCCGCACCTGGGCATGTGCATGGGGATGGGTGGCGATGCGCTTTACGGAGTTCAGGGCCGTCCCAGGTCGTGCCACCAGGCTGAAGCGCACCGGTAGGACGACCTCATCGGCGATCACCAACGGGTCGCCCTTGGAGAGCTCGTCCAGGGTCAGCGGCACGGAGCCTTCGAGTGAGTTCTCGATCGGCACCAGTGCGTGGTCCACCTCGCCGAATCTCGCTAGGTCCATGGCATCAAGGACGGATCCAGCGGCTACCAGTTCGGCGTCCGCAGCAACCGCCATGGTTCGAAGGGCTGCCTCCGCGAAGGAGCCCCTCGGGCCAAGGAAGGAGATCCGGGTCATCGCTGCCACGTCATCGGCCATCGCCGCGCGCGAGCTGCACGGCCTGAGCTTCCTCCGGTGAAAGGTCGATGTCTGCCACGCCCCCGGTGACGCCCTTGAAGTAGGTGCGCGTCTCGGCGCGGGCATGGATCGAGGTGATGACCAAGCCGTCCCCAGCGTCGTCCAGCAAGGCGGCCGAGAAGGAGAAGCGACCACCGAGGTCGCCGAATGCGTCGTAGCGAACGACAGATACGTGCCGCAACGAGGCCGCCAGATCACGCCGGGTCTTCGTCAGCACCCGCTCCAGATCCCTGACGTCGTCGCGGAGGTCCGCGAAATCCTCGACCGTCCGACCCACCACATCGACGAAAGTCTCCCGGCCCTCATCGGCCTGAAGTAGGGAATATGAGCGCCGTAGGCTCGATAGCCGGAATTGGGCAACCAGTCCAAGGACCAAGCCGGCGACCCCCACCACCACGGCGATGAGGAGCAGGATCTGCGCGGTGGTGGAGTCAAGGGTCACATGGGGAAGCGTAATGGGCACACGTGGCCTTCCCCGACGACCACACGGCCCGCCTCACGGCGAGTTGGTGCCGATGACACGGCTCAGCGCAGGGTCACCTGACGGGTCGTGAGCCCCGCCCGGGCCCGACGCTCGGTATCGCTGAGGGGTGTGGCGTCCGTAAGGGCACTGCCCAGCCGGGCGCCGAACTGCTCAGCCGGGCTCTCGCAGCCCGCCGCACCGAAGCCCAATGGCAGGTCCCATACCGGCGCGAGGCAGCCAAGGGCCCGGAACATGCCGACCAGCCTGGTCCCCTCACCGAGCGAGGTCTGGTCGGCTGCATGCAGGCGCGCCAGTGCATTGAGGAGCTGCTCTTCCTCGTGGGGCATCACCCAGCGCAGGTGCTCCTTCTCCCCGATCTGCGTCCAGTAGGCGGCCTCGACCCGGTTCAGGCGGGTCGTGGGGTGCGCGTAGGAGTTGGCCCGCTCCAGTGAGGCGCGAACGTCGTCGGTGATCTCCGCAGCATCGATCCAGAAGTCAAAGCCTTCGTGGACGGTGATTGTGAGGGGCTGCGAGGCCACCACCAGGTCCTGCAATCGAGGTGCATCTGCGATGTCCCGCGTCGGTGGGACGGTATTGCCGGGCTCGGTGATCAGCGCACGCTGGAGAGCCGACCCGAGGTCACGGCTCGCATCACCCGTCCCGGTGTTGACCTGAAGGCCGAGGAGAACGCTGCCGTCCTGGCGGACGAGAGCCGGCCAGGCCATCGGAAGCACGGTTGCCAGGGTCACCTGTCGATCGCTTCCATCCGCGAGGTGGAGCGGCGCCGTGGCTGAGGGGACGAGCTCACGCAGGGCGATGATGTCGCACTCCGACGCGAAGCCGGCGAATGGGCGGGAGGAGGCCGCCGGGTTGGCTGCCGACCGGCCATGGCAGGCCTTGTAGCGACGACCCGAGCCGCATGGGCATGGCTCGCGAAGGCCCACGACCGGGACGCCACCCTCCACGTCCATCGGTGCA
>JAULZL010000294.1:10020-16630 GCA_032117355.1 Candidatus Nanopelagicales bacterium | reverse complement strand
TAACGGCGGCGATGCCGGTCCTGTGTCCGCGATCGCAACGCCCTCAGCCGGGGGCACAGCGGTCGGGAGGTCCGTCGGCGGCGCGGGCGGTAACGGCGGCACCGGTGGCTCAGCTATCGGCTTGGGGACCGACGGCGTTGGCGGGAGCGGTGGCAACGGCGGCGTCGGATCCACCGGTGGCAGCGGCGGCAACGGCGGCGTCGGATCCACCGGTGGCAGCGGCGGCAACGGCGGCGCCGGATCCACTGGCGGCGTCGGATCGA
This sequence comes from Candidatus Nanopelagicales bacterium, assembly GCA_032117355.1. Lineage (GTDB taxonomy): Bacteria > Actinomycetota > Actinomycetes > S36-B12 > S36-B12 > REEB460. The sequence goes on along the minus strand of JAULZL010000294.1, from coordinate 16,367 downwards.
CCGGTGGCAGCGGCGGCAACGGTGGCGTCGGATCCACCGGTGGCAACGGCGGCAACGGTGGCGCCGGATCCACGGGTGGCAACGGGGGCAACGGCGGCGTCGGCACAGGTTTCTTCACGTACACGCCCACGTCAGCAACCCCCTAGCGCCATACAAGCCTCCTCGATACGTGGGACCTCGGCTTCTGGTCGCACCTGGCTGCGTCGGCATCCGGGTTTGGGAGCACGATGACGTGGTCAAGGTCGCCCGTCGGGTAGTGCGTACCGCTCGCCGCAGGCGCCTGCGGCCAGCGGACTACGAGGAGCGCTGATGGCCGGGTGCGTAAATACCGATGATTGCCCACGGCATATCTTTGGCCTTTGGCCGTGGCGTGAGTTTGATTGGGGCCCGCACTAACCCTGGGAAGGGGACGGACGATGCCCCACTCCGGTTCACCGCAAGGCGACCCGCCAACACCGTTCGCTCGACGGGTCCTTGTCGTAGAAGACGAGGAATTCACCAGGTCGATCGTGGCAAGTGGCCTGGAATCCCTGGGCTTCAACGTTCGGAGCGCGCCCAGCGTGGCGGAGGCCCTCGACGCCCTGCGGGAGTTCGAGCCGCACGTCGTTGTCACCGATCTGGACTTCGGGTCCGGGCCGAACGGTATCGACCTGATCACCCGAATCTCTGAAGATCAGCCATGGGTGGGCTGCGTCATCTTGACCTCCCATGCGGCCGTTGAATTGGCGGTTGGCCAAGCCACACGCCTTCCCACCGGAGTCAGCTACGTCGTCAAGGCCTCCATTCACTCCATCTCCGATCTGCTGGATGCGGTTGAAGGCTCCCTAAGTGCGGTTGCGGCGCGCCCGTCAGTCGCAGAGACCGCTGAGCCAGGAAGCATCTGCGTTACCTCCCAGCAGGCAGAAACCCTCAAGCTCATTGCCGAGGGGCTTTCCAACTCCGGAATCGCAAAGCGCCGGGGGACGTCCCTTCGATCGGCTGAGTCGCTCGTCCAGCGCACCCTCCAGGCCTTGGACATTCCTCCGAACCCCGACTTCAATCCCCGGGTCTTGGCGGTGCGCATGTGGCAGCAGGGCAAGGTCATTGTTCGCTGATTCAACGAACCTGCTTCAACTACTGAGAAGCAGACTGGCAACTGCACCCCTCCTTTATCTCTCCTTCACTCCCCTGCTGGTCTACAGCGTTTGGTCTCGTCTCGATGCCACACAGCAGAGCATCTCGGTTTGGGAATCGCTACTGATAGCGGTCAGTGCCGCGGCACTCAGCCTCTTCGCCTTCACGTTCTTCTCGCGTGTGATGGGACGCCTCAGATCGACGGGGCAGATCTCAGCAGCCTTCGCACCCCTCCTATGGGTACTGGCGGCGGTGATAACCAACATCTCAGTGACGATCGCCCGGACGCTGGTTGGGATCCCCCAGCCATTTCGGCTAAGTGGCTTGATCCTGACGATCCTGATCACCGTGCTCTCGATGGGCATTGCAACCTACGGCCTAACGGTCTTTCTCGGACGTCGTGAACAGCTTCGTCAGATAGAGGTGGCTTGCGAGGACCTTCGTAGAGTCCAGGAGGACGCCTCCGCCTTTGCCCGCGATCAGCGCGCCGCGCTGGTTGCGACTATCGACACCGTCGTTTCGCCTGAGTTACAGCGACTGCGGCTACAGGCAGTGCAACTGGATGACGAACCGTCTTTGGCCTCCGTGCGATATCTCCAGAATGCCGTGAGTTCGTACTCCTCGAATGTGGTCCGAACACTGAGCCGTGAGATTGCAGGCGGAAATCCTGCGAGCCTCGGCCAGCCGAGTCAGGGCAGTCGACCCGATGCGCCCCTGAAGGAGTTTCTTCTCGTACTGAGCGCGGCGAGGCTGGGTATGCCGCTCATCATCTTGATGGCCGCGCTGTTGACCCTCGCCCAGTTTCGCGTCCGTTGCATCCCCGAGCTGACGCTTGGCCTCGTCGTCTTTATCGCGATAGAGACCGTGCTGTGGCTCATCGGCCGCATGAGGTGGCTGCAGGGTCGAGGAGTGAGCTTCGCCTGGCTCGTCACGAGCGCGTGCGCTGGGTTCCTGGTTTTCAAGGTGCTTCTGGCAGGAAGTTCCCAGCGCTGCCAATGGTCCGCTTCCGGCATTCCCTTCAGCGTAGGGATCATCTTCGCGTTTGCGTCTCTACTCGCGCTCGCCGCTGTCATTCAGGCAACCAATGAGGCGCGCGAAGCGATAGCTGCGGTTGGTCGTGCCAATGAGTTGATGGCCGAGGCAACCCGCCTCCTGCGTGCTGACGGAGTACTGAGTCGCGATCAGATCTCACAGCTGCTACACGGACCGGTGCAGGGCAGGTTGGCTGCAATATCCATGGCCCTTCAGATCCACCTCAATGACGTGAAGGCCGGGAACAGCCCCTCGATCAAGGACCTGCGAGAGCGCGCCACAGTCCTCTTCGACGAAGTTTCGTCCGAACTTCATCAGATAATCGAAAGAACGGGTATCCCATCGGAGGGGCTCTTCGAGGTCATTGAACGGCAACGAAGTCAATGGCGTGGGCTGCTGGTGATCACCACAGACTGCTCCGACGTTGCAGCCCGGGTTCTACAGAGGTCACCGCAGCTGTCCATCCTCGCCGGGGAGTGCGCGGAGGAGGCGATCACGAACGCGAGTCGTCATGGACGAGCTCGTCGAGTTCATGTGCGGGTCACGGTGGGCGACCCCGAAGGTCCTAGCCTTGTGATGCTGGTTGAAGATGATGGAAATGGCGTACCTGCAAACATCGAACCGGGATTCGGCCTGACCCGAGTTGCGCTCCTAGGCGAGTCTTGGCGACTGGAGCCGATGTTAACCGGGGGTAGCCGGCTGACGATTCACATGCGGATACCCGCCGAAACCTGAGTGCAGCAGGTGACCGGAATGTTGTCAGGAACGCGCGACGGTCACCGGAATTCCCGACAAGACAGCCGTGGCGGACAGTGAATCGATCGCATCCGAGCCCACGACCGCGTTTACATTGGCCCCGCTCCAACCGTGCGGCATCGAGACCACTCCGAGCATGACCTCGTCGGTGACCTGCGCGGGTGCCGATGTGGCACCCGTGGCTGTTCGCAGGGTCACCTGGTCGCCGTCCGAGATCCCGAGGCGCATGGCATCGTGCGGGTTCATCAAGACCGTGCAGATATTCGAGCCCCCCTGCAGGGCCGGCAGAGTGTGCATCCAGGAGTTGTTGCTGCGCAGTTGCCGACGGCCAACGAGGACCAGATCAGGGGTCGAGTCCGCAGAACCCACCACCGCATTGAGTTCGCCGAGGGCCTCAACCAAAACCATCGGGGCCAATTCGATGCGCCCCGAAGGAGTGCGAAGCACCTCCGGCAGTCGCGGCTGCATCGCCCCCAGGTCAATGCCGTCTGGCTTTTCCTCAATGGCGGCCAGGCTGAGCTCCTCGGGGTGAGGATTCTGGCCGAATCCATCGCCATACGGCCCGGAGCGGATCCGAAGGTCAAGGAGGCGGCGGACCCGGGTGAGGTGGCTCACCGCCGCGAGGACAGTGGCGATGTCTGCGCCCTTGGCTCGGGAGGCCTCGTCAGAGACCGACTGGTGCGCGATTGCGCCGGCGACAACATCGTCCAATTGATCAACAGTTGGCTCACTACCCGTTGTAATGCCGATCGCGATCGCCGCGAGTTGCAGCAGCGTGTCGGCCTCACTGCGCTCGGTATCGGCCAACGGCATGGTCGGTGGGGCGTAGCGAGCCTGGTTGCGGACTGCCAGGTTGTTGAAGACCACGTCGAAGTGCGGACGACTCAATGGGGAAGGAGCGGGCAGGATGACGTCGGCTCGACTCGTGGTGTCGTTGAGGTATGCGTCCACACTGACCATGAACTCCAGTCCGTCAATAGCCGCCGCCAAGCGATGGCCATCAGGGGTGGATAGAACTGGGTTGCCCGCAACGGTGATCAGCGCTCTGACCCGCTCTCCGGTTTCGGTGTCGGGGGTGTCGATCTCTTCAGCCAACACGCTTGCCGGGAACTCACCGAGGGCACTGGGTAGGCCGCGAACCCGAGATCGACGGCTACCCGGGATGCGAACGCCTCGCCCCTTGCCGGGGGTGCCGACCGTGTTCGGGCCTCCCGCCGCTCCGAGTGGCCACATCACTCCACCTGGAGAATCAAGTGCACCGATGGCCACGTTCACCACATCGATGAGCCACGAAGCTACCGTCGCCATGGGGACGGTCTTACCACCGGCACTAAGCCCACTCGTACTCGTTCCCATCCGGCCGTACACCGCTGCACTCGGAGCCGTTCGCAGATCCTGGGCGAGACTGCGAATTGACGATGCCTCAATACCGGTAATCGGCGCGACGGCCTCCGGGGTGAACGCATCGAGCGCCCGCCTCAAGACGTCAAGTTCGCTCGAGTCGATATGAGCTGCCGCGGATCCAAGTTGGACGACCTCAGGTTGGACGAGTTCACGGGCCAGCGCCGCGAGCAGCAGGGCATCAGATCCAGGCCGGATCGGGAGGTGGACGTCGGCAATCTGCGCCGTCCGCGTAGTGACCGGATCGATGACGACGAGCTTGCCTCCACGCTTCTTGAGGGCACGAAGTCGACCGGGCATATCCGGTGCGGTCATGAGGGACCCATTCGACACAAGCGGGTTCGCGCCGAGGATCACCAAGAGGTCAGTGCGGTCGATATCGGGGATGGGGACGGAAAACTCGGTGCCGAACATCAACGCCGACGCAACCTGCTTGGGCATCTGATCGACGGTCGAGGCGCTGTAGCGCTGATCGGTTCCGAGGCCCCTGAATACCGCGGGCAGGTAGAAGGTGTTGGCCGGGCTGTGCACGTTCGGGTTGCCAGCGAAGACCGCGACCGAATTTGCTCCGTGCTCCTTGATGATGGTGCCGAGTCGCTCGCGAATCATCGCGAAAGCCTCGTCCCAATCGGCCGGCTCGAGTTCACCACCCTTGGTCCTGCGCACGAGTGGGGTGCGCAAGCGAGCCGGGTCATGGTGGAGTTCCGGTAGGGCCACCCCCTTGGGGCAGATGTAACCGCGGCTAAACGGATCATCCGGGTTGCCTCGGACGGAAACCACCCGATCACCCTCAACCGTGACCTTGATGCCACAGGTGGCCTCACATAGGGGGCAGATCCGGCTGAAGGTCTCCGCAGTTGTCATCCGCCCAGCCTGCCAGCCGAGGTGCGCAACCGCAGGGAGATTCGCCTGCCCGGTGTCGCCCACCTTGTCGGTTTAGGTCGCCGGATCGGCTAAGGGCGAGGCGACTAGCTTTTGAATCCGCGGAGTCCCTTCCGGGGTCATCCACAATTCGAGCCGGGCTGAGCCACCTTCACCCTGGACTGTCCATACTGCCCGTGCCGGTGAGGGGTGCTCCACTGAGGAGTCAATGCGAGTGACATCGCCAACCGTTGCTTTGACGGTAGCCAAAGCCGCCATCCGCTCCGACCTCGGGATGTCGAGGTCCATATTCGGCGACCACACCGCATCAGTCACGCAGCGATCGTCACCGGTGAGGAGTTGCTCTGCGATGTCCATCGCAGCCACGGTCTGCGGCCAGGGTGTGACCCTTGCCTTGGCCTTGGTTCGATCCGTCGCAACCAGCTCAGTGACCAGGCGAGCGAGCGCCTCCGCGACCGGGATGTGCATTGGCGCATAGGTGCAGTTTCCAAGGGCGATGACGCCCCAGCCTGAGGCCGGGTGCCACCTCATGTGGGAGCCGAAGCCCGGATACCCACCCGAGTGGGAGACGAGCCGGCCCAGACGCTGATGCTCATGGACAACAAGGCCGAATCCATAGCCGTCCGCTGTTGTATCGGCGGCTGTGCCCACCGTCTCGCGGATCTCAACGAATCGAGCCAACTCCTGAGCCTCGCGCAACGACCATCGACTAATCGGGTGGCCCGGCTGCTGCCCCACCCACGAGTTCAAGAAGCCACCCACCCAAACGGCAAGATCGGCGATCGTCGAATGCAGGCCACCCATCGCGGAGTACGCGCCCGGGGCGACGATCGGCTCCGCAACCAAGGAACCGTCAGCCGCACGGCGGTATCCAGTTGCCGTTCGCTCGCTATCGGAGGGTCGGGTGCGATAGTCGGTATCGGTAAGCCCGAGCGGACGACAGATTCGCTGTCGGACGATGTCGGTGTACGGCTGGCCAGTCACGGACTCAATGACGCGACCGAGGAGGGCGTAACTGGTGTTGGAGTACTCGAAGGCGGTCCGTGGTGGCCAACAGAAGGAGAGCCCCGCTGCGACCAGCGCGTCGAAGTCGGAGGCCGGCAGAGACTCTTGGCGATCACCCCAGGGATCATCGGTCGCGAGCCCCGCAGCCATTGTCAGGA
>JAULZL010000294.1:0-10010 GCA_032117355.1 Candidatus Nanopelagicales bacterium | reverse complement strand
AGTGGGTCATCAAGCCGCAGGATGCCCTGATCGCGAAGCATCATGATTGACCCCGCAGTGAATGACTTGGTCATTGAAGCGATTCGGAAGATGGTCCGCTCATCTGGGACTCCGCTACCGAGGGTCCTGCAGCCACGGCCGCCGGCGTGCACCAATTGACCGCCCTGCACGAGGCCGTACGAGATCCCCGGGACGAGCGCCATCTCCGGAGTATCAGCAAAAACTGAGTCGACAATCCCGGCGGCGGTTTGCGTGTCCATGGCCCCATTGTGGGCTGCGGCCTGATGCACGCGGATCTGGTTTCCTCATTCAGGTTCAGCCACGTTCAGCCGAGGACAACCGTCCCCCGGCCATTGATGAAGATGCGATCCTCGGCGAAGAGCCGAACCGCTCGCGCCAACGTCATTCGTTCAACATCGCGGCCAAACTCGGCGAGTTGATCCGGCCCGTCCCGGTGCGTGACGCGATGGACCTGCTGTTCGATGATCGGCCCCTCATCAAGATCTGCGGTTACAAAGTGGGCCGTAGCCCCGATGAGCTTCACCCCACGCTCGTGGGCCTGGTGGTAGGGCTTCGCACCCTTGAATCCCGGGAGGAATGAGTGGTGGATATTGATGACTCGGCCACTGAGTTCGGTACAGATGTCGTTGCTGAGAATCTGCATGTAGCGGGCGAGGATGACCAACTCGACATCGCGTGAGGCAATGATCTCGCGCAGCTTCTCCTCCTGCACCACTTTGGAGTCCCTGGTGACGGGGAGGTAGTCATAGGGCAGGTCATGCCGCTCGGCAATAGAACGGCAAACCTCATGGTTGGACACCACCCCAACGATGTCGATCGGCAATTCGCCGTTGCGCCAGCGATAAAGCAGATCAACAAGGCAGTGGTCGTACTGAGAGACCATGATCAATGCGCGCCGATGGGCCTCCTCGCGCCGAACGGTTACCCGGGCACGGTACTCAACAAGCTTGGCCTCGACGACGCTCCGAATCTCTGCAACGTCCCGCTCATCGCAGGTGAAGCGGGTGCGAGCGAAGAACAGGGCGCTATCCGGATCGGAGTACTGCTCCTGCTCGAGGATGTTCGCGTCAACGTGCAGGAGCGAGCCAGTGATTGCGTGAATGATGCCGTGGGCATCAGGGCAGGTCGTGGTCATGATGTACACGGGCACGAAGGCAGGGTACTGATGGCAATACCGCGGTGAATGTGCCGCAGGTCAATCCGACTGGTCCAGCCGGTTGATCAGCCAGGCCAGCTGTTCTGCCACCTGCGCGGGTGTCCGGCTCGGCTCCATCAGGTGGCTCAGGACCGTCCGAACGATCACATCCGCGGCGAGTTCTCGCTCGACCTCACTCAGCCTGACGGAGCAACGACCCAGACCGCGCGAGACGACGACCGTTGCCACCTCAACAAGCCCGGCTCCGCGAGTCGTCAGCAGCGGGAGCAACTCGGTGTTGCTGCCGTGCTCAGCACTGACGATGGCCCGCAGCAGGGCATTGGACTCGCCGAACTCCAGGACGGTCTCGGTTGCCGCGCGCACCCCGGCCCCCGCATCTGGCTGATGGGTCTCGAAGGCGGATTCCACCGCCAGTAGGAATCGCCCCAATTCCTGCATCACCATCGCCTCGGCGAGGTGGGATCGCGAGGTGACCTCGTTGTAGATGGTCTGCCGACTCACACCGACGCGGTCTGCAATCGCAGACATGGTGACCTTCGCCCAGCCAGATTGAGCCGTCATCTCCGCGGCCGTCGCGATGATGACCTCCCGCAGTGAGTCGTGTGGTCGGGCTTCCGCGATGTAGCTGCTGATCACACTGATGCGGTTCGGGCTGGAATGAAGTCGGCCTTGTCGCGTACTCCACAATCCGGACAGATCCAGGATTCCGGGATCTTCGCCCACGGGGTCCCAGCGGGGAAGCCCTCCCGCAGATCGCCGCTTCGCTCGTCGTAGACGTAGGAGCAGCCTGGACAGGACATTCGACCGACCGCCGGCGAATCAATCGGCGCCACGATGTCTTGTGGGACATCGGTCTTGCGCTGAGCGGCAATTGAGCCGTGCGGGGACCCGAACTGCCGGAGCAGGGCGTCGCTTCTCTTCGGGTCGAGATTTGCCCGGGTCACATCGCCGTCAAAATGGGCCAGAACTCGGGGGTCCATGACCCGTCGCCAGAGCGGCGGGACGAGGGCAAGCAGGATCATCGCCGCGTACCCCATCGGGAGAGCGGGAGCCTCCGAGTAGTCGCGGAGGGCCTGATAACGGCGAGTCGGATTGGCGTGGTGATCGCTGTGCCGCTGCAGGTGATAGAGCAAAACGTTGGTCGTGATGTGGTTGGAGTTCCAACTGTGCCGGGGCTCGACTCGTTCGTAGCGCTCCTTGCCGGGGACGCCCACCCGGGCTCGGAGCATCCCGTAGTGCTCGAGGTAGTTGACCGCCTCGAGCAGGGTGAGGCCGACGAGCGCCTGGATGATGAGATACGGAATCAGTCCCGCGCCAAGCCAGATGATGAGGACGGCCCAGAGGGCCGCGGTCATCGCAAGGGCATTGAGAACGTCATTCCCCGGTCGCCATGGATGCAGGTGGCGTCGGGCGATGCGCTTCTTCTCCAGCCCCCAGGCGCTCGCAAAGGATCCAAGGACCGTCCGCGGCCAGAACCGGTAGAAGCTCTCGCCGAGACGGGAACTAGCCGGATCTGCCGGGGTTGCCACCCGGACGTGGTGGCCGCGGTTGTGCTCAATGTAGAAGTGCCCGTAGCAGGTCTGCGCGAGGGCAATCTTCGAGAGCCACCGCTCATGGCTCTCCTTCTTGTGACCCAACTCGTGTGCGGTGTTGATGCCGAGTCCCCCGATGAACCCGACGGTGACCGCAAGACCAACCCGATCGATTGTGGTCAGATCGCCCCGGGCAATCACCCACATCCCGAGCACGAAGCCGGCGTACTGCAGTGGCAGGAAGCAGAAGGTGATCCACCGGTAGAAGCGATCCTCCTCCAGTGAAGCGATCACCTCGTCGGGTGGATTCGACAGATCCATGCCCGTGACCCAGTCAATAAGCGGCACGATGCCCAGGATCACGATCGGTCCGAGCCACAGCCATACCGACCAGCCGCTGGTTGCATGAAGCCCAACGGCCAGGAAGGGCAGCGCAGGCATGGTGAGGGCAACGAGCCACAAGTACCGCTTGTGGTCCTGCCACCGAGATTCCGTCATAGGTCAGCCTCCAGACTTTACAGATCGTACGGATCTGTAAAGCAAGTGGCAAGGGCTTTCTAGCCCGAACTCACTCCGGGATGTCCTTGACTCGGACGCATTCCGGGACAGGCAGCAGGTCGTAGCCCTGCTGCTTCCACCACGGCAGGAGCCGGGCTACTGCGACCAGGGTGTTCTCTCGCGGCCCGACTCCATCGTGCAGAAGAAGGATCGCACCCGGCCGGGTCGCCTCCTTCATGTCGGCCATGATCTCTGCGACAGGGCGGATCAGCCAATCACCCGCATTTCCCGTCGCCATCACCGGCGTTAGTCCCATCTCCTTGACTACCGCCTCGACCTTGTCGTCGATGGCGCCATTGGGTGGGCGCATACACGGTCCTGCCAGACCCTGTTGGGCCACCACGGTCCGCAGTAGTTCGAGCCGGATTTCCTCGGGAGTCAGCATCGTCAGATCCGGATGCGACCACGAGTGGTTGCCAAGTGCGTGGCCCTGCCGCGCGATGCGACGAACGAGGTACGGGTGATCTCTCGCTTCGTAGCCGATCTGGAAGAAGGTTGCCTTTGCGTCGTACTCATCAAGGAGAGCCAACATCGGTGCGGTGAACTCCCAGGACGGCCCGTCATCGAAGGTCAAGTACAAGGGCTTGTCCGGCTTCTTGGCCAGGACGATTGAATCCCGCTCAGGTGCGTCTTGAGCCGACGACGGCACGCCCACCAGCGGCACGATCAGTGCGAAACAGATGGCCATAGACAGCGTCAGCGTTCGGATCGGCTTCTTCACGTACTTCAGCCTGTAGGTCCACCGGCCGGGACCACACGCTCATTGGTGCCATGTGACGGGTTGGTGTCCGGTCACATATCGCCGGGACTTCAGGCAGGGAGCGCAACCACGCTGTTGGCAATCCCCGAGGCAAGGGCCGCATCGAAGACCTCGTGCGAGGCGAGGGCTTCACGTGGCGTCGCGGTACCGAAGCGATCCCCCAATGCGCCTGCCCGTTCGGCGAGATAGCTCGCCCACATCTGCAGGAGGGCATCAGCGAAACCGAATTCGAAGATCCCACCCGAGACAACTGGCCACGCCGAGACATTGCCCGGCTGGCGTTCCTCCCAAACCTGGACCTTGTCCCGGAAGGCAAAGTTCTGGTAGGTCGCCGGATGTCGAGTGCTGAACCGGACTCCACCATCCATGCCAAGTGCCTCGAACCACCAGGTGTTCATCTGTCCGGGTGCGATGCGTCGGGTCTCCCACAGCATCGAGAAGGCGCGGCTAGGTCCTTGGCTGACACGGCAGGCAAGGAGGGCGTTATCGAATGTGTCGCACGGCATCATGATGGACGAATCCGTCGGAGACGGCCGCTCGGTCACGATGTCATCGAGGAGTGCGTAGACCGTGGACGGCTGCCAGCCGAGTCGAAGCGGAAGATGGGCTACGTGCATACCTAGGTCGCCCATCACCCCGATGTCTCCGCAGGTGGCGCGTTGCCGCTTCCAGTTGACCGGCTTCGACCGATCCAGGTCAGAGGAATGTGCGAAGCCGGCCCGCACGTCAACGATCTCGCCTAGTGCTCCAGATGCAGCCAGCCGGAAGCAGGCCAGTGCTCCAGGGAAGAAAGGCATCTCGCTGGATACGCGAGCGAACACCCCTCTCCGCTCGATGGCCTGGACTATCTGCCGAGAAGCCGACAGGTCAATGCCGAATGGCTTCTCCCCAAGGAAGTCCTTGCCGGCCTCAGCAGCCGCGACATAGATCTCTTCATGCTGGTCGTGAGGCACCGCTATATAGAGGACATCGATGTTCGGATCCTCAACGAGGGTCCGCCAGTCATCCGTCAGAGTTGTTACGGACGAGACTTGCCTGAACCACTCACGTGCGGACGAATTGAGGTCAGCCACCGCTGTCACCGCCGGGACCACCGGGTGATCGACAAGCTGCAGCCAGCGACCACAAACAACAGCAAGCTCACGGCCCATCAGGCCGCCGCCGATGATGCCGATCCGCACCTGCTCACGCGTGGCCGACATGCTCACCCCTCAGCGAGGATCTGCAGGGCCTGCTCGACATTCGCATCCTGGTGCAGCATCGCCATCAGGGCGCGGGTCATCGCGGCCGGGTTCTCGTGCTGAATGATGTTGCGCCCGTAGACAATCCCCTGCGCCCCACTGCGGAGCACTCCGGCGGTTCTTTCGAGGAGTTCGGCATCGGGTACCCGACCACCGCCACGCACGAGGACTGGGACGCCGGAGGCCGTCCGGATGACCTCCGAGTAGTCCGCCGGATCGTCCGTCGGATCTGCCTTGATGATGTCCGCACCAAGCTCAACTGCTTGGCGCACGATGGGAACAATCTTGGTGACGTCGCCATTGACGGTGTACGCGCCGGTCGAGGACTCCTTCATCACGAGTGGCTCGACCATCAGCGGCATGCCGTAGCGATCGCAATCCTCGCGAGCTGCGAGGACGTTCATGAGGCAGGCCTGACGGATCTCCGGTCGTCCGGGGAGGTCGAAGAGGTTCACCACGATGCAGGCAGCGTCGAGTTGGACACCACGCAGGGCCGGGTTGGGGGTCATCAGGCTGTACATGTGGTCCGGCAACGGAGCCCCGTAGACATTGGCGACGTCAGTCCGCATAACGAGAGCCGGTCGCTCCCGACCGCCCAGCTCCTGCAACAAGGGTGCCTGACCGACCGTCAACTGGATGGCGTCCGGCGCCGCATCCGCGAGGATCCGAACGGCGGCCGGGAGGTCCTCGATTCCAGTGAGGAAGGAGGCCTCCCCGAAGAAGCCGTGATCAACGGCAATGTCGAGGCACCTGCCCGAGGTCGGGTTGAACAGGCGGCGCATCCGCAGGTGCGAGGTTGACATGGTTCTCCAAGGGGCCAGCGGTGACGGGATAGTGCAATCTATCCTCGCCAATGACGTGTGGGAAAAGGAGACCCGATGACGCTCGTGTTGGTTGGCCTGGACATGGGCACCACACGCATCAAGGCCGTTGGCGTTGATCTGACGGGCTGCGTCGTGGGCGAGACCGCCCAGCCAACTCCGTGGCGGCACCGCGGTGCCGAGGCTGACTGCGATCCGCGTGAACTGGCAGACATTGCCCGGCAGGTGATCTGCGATCTCGTCTTTGATTCTCGATGGCCAGCAGATGCTGAGGTGGCGGGGATTGGGGTCACCGGCATGGCCGAGGCGGGTGTCCTGGTGGACGGCAACGGGGAGCCATTGGCACCAGCTTTGGCGTGGCACGATCCCCGGGGAGAGGTTCAGGTCCTCGAATCAGCGGTGGGCTCCGCGGAATTCGGTCGGCATGTGGGGATGCGATTGAACTCCAAGCCTTCGGTTGCCAAGATCCTCTGGCTGCAAAGGAACGTGTCTTCAGCCGCTAGCGCCGTCCGTCACCTGTGTATCGCCGAGTGGATCGTCTTCTCATTGGGGGGTGACCAGGTTGGTGAGTACTCACTCACCTCACGCACCGGTCTCTTGGACGTCGTCACTCGGACACCCTGGGCGGCGACCCTGGATCTGGTGGGGCCGCTGCTTCCCGACCGGCTAGTCCTGGCAGGTGACCCATGCGGACGGACGTCACTGCCCGCTCCCTTCGCCTCAGCCGTCCTCACCGTGGCAGGTATGGACCACCAGTCGGCGGCCTTTGCCTCCGGCGCGGCGGTGTCAGGGACCCTCTTTGACTCACTCGGCACCGCAGAGGCCTTTCTCCGATTCACTCCCGCAACCCTGACGCGCGTAGACCTCCACACCCTGGTCGAGGAGGATGCAGCGGTGCTGTGGAGTGTCATCCCCGACCATGTCTGCCTGCTGGCTGCCACTCTTGCTGGGCTCTCGCTACAGCGGATTCTTGCCCTCCTCGGGGTCGGTGATCGTGGGGCCCGAGCGGCTCTGGCAACGGCCGCACTATCAACTGATCGCTCCGGCTCCGGGCTCACCCTTGACCCGGCTTCCCACCGCGGACTTCGACTCTCCGGTATCGATGATGACGCTTCCCCGGCTTTGCTATGGCGGGTTGCCGTAGAGGACCTCTTTGCCCAGGGCCAGCATTGCGTGGACGTCATCGAACGGGTGGCTGGTGCTCGAAGTTCGACCGTGCTGGCCGGTGGGTGGATAAATGACCCCATGGTGATCGATGCCAAGAGGCGTCAGCTCGGCGACTTCCGCGTGAGTGAGATCGGTGAGGCAGGCGCCGTGGGCGCAGCAATGCTTGGTGGGATCGCAGCGGGGGTCATTCGCCGGCCAGCCAGTGACTCCCCACCCGAATGGCCGGAGTCATCGGCTTCGGACCAGTAAGCCAAAGTCCGTAGTTTCGAACCGAAAAGACGACTGGTCCGACAGGCGAGGTGCCTGTCGGACCAGTCGCAATCCGTTCTTGGATTCCTACTCGGTGATCGTGATCGTCACATTGCTGGTGGTGGAATCCTGAGCCGTGATCGTGACCACGGCCGTACCAGCTGCCAGGGCCTTGGCTCCGGGATTGAGGAGCGCATCGCCGTCCTGGCTGGCCTGGGTGACCTCGAGTAGGTCGGGGTTGTCGGTCGAAACCGTTGTGCCCATGAGGTCTGCCTCGGGGATGTTGAAGACAATGGTGTCGCCGACCTTGGCAGTTGCCTCAGTCTGACCCGGCTCGACCATGACGGGTGGCAGCACATTGCCCCCGATTGCCCCGCTCGCTGCGGCTGACGCGGACCCGGCGTCACTTGACGACGAGGAACACCCGGCCAGAAGCGCGACGAAGGCCAAGGCGGCGGCTGAGGCCGCGGTGATCCGACTAACCCGATTCATGCTGACTCCTTTGAGATGGACATGGCAGTTTGACGCGCGGACCGAAACGAAGGTTCCACGTGTTCAAAACGCACATGATTCCGCATCTCGATGCCGCCGCGTGCCTTCCTTGATCACATCTCGGCAACAGTGATCCCGGGCTCCCAGGCTTCCGCCATGAATCGGGACGGGATTTGCTCAAGGGTGACTCGATGGGTGATGAGCGCCGCAGGCTGGATGGCTCCTTGCGCGATCATCGCGAGCATTCGAGGGTAGTCAGCGCTCGGCATCCCATGGCTTCCGAGAACCTCAAGTTCACGTCCGATAACCAGGTGCATGGGGATGGATCCGTGGCTGCTGATGGCGGACGGATTGAGTAGCCCCACCTGAACGTGACGTCCCCTAGGCCGCAAAGTCCGCACCGAGCGACTGGCGACCAGCCCGTTACCAAGCGCATCGAAGGATGCGTGAGCACCGCCGTTAGTCAATTCCCGGATCACTTCATCGGCCGCAGTTGGGTCATCGTCATCGCACCAAGACGAAACATCAAGGGCGTTGGTCGCCCCAACCCTCATCGCGAGTTCAAGGGCATCCGGGACAACGTCCACTGCCAGGACGTGCGCTCCCTTCGCGGCCGCGATCATCACCAACGCAAGTCCCAAGCCACCGCACCCATGGACGACAACCTGCTCATCGGCCTGGACCGCGGCGATATCGACCGCGGCCCGAAAGGCGGTGCCGAATCGACAGCCCAGGATTGCGGCCTCGGCCATGTCAATGACGGGTGGCAGCGCGATGAGGTTTGCGTCAGCGCGTGGCACCGCGACGTACTCCGCGAAGGCGCCCGGCCCATGGAAACCGGGCTGCCACTGATCCGGACAGACCTGTGAATCACCCGCTGCGCACCAGGTGCAGGTCCCACAGCCCAGGATGAAGGGCACGCACACGCGATCCCCCACCTGCCACCGGCTGACTTTCGATCCCACCTCGGTCACCGTTCCAGCGAACTCGTGTCCGGGAATATGGGGGAGGCTGGTGATGTCCGGGTCATGCCCCTGCCATCCGTGCCAGTCGCTTCGGCAAAGCCCGGCAGCGCCAACCCGGATCACCACGCCATCAGACGATGGCTCTGGCTGCGGGGCATCCCTCGGAACGAGTGGCTCGGCAAATCCCGGGTATTGAATGGAACGCACGGTTCAGCATAGGCGGGTTGGGCCAGCGCGAGCAGGCTTGCGGCTGTTGTGCGAGATGGCTCACGGACTTCAGCACGGCCATTCATACTGTTGGTCATGCACCAGGAGTCCGCAACCGTAGTTGTCGTCGGCAGTGGCATGGGAGGCGGGACGATCGCCTGGGGTCTCGCCCAACAGGGGATCGACGTGCTGATCCTTGAACGTGGGGCCTACCTGCCGGTTGAGGATGAGAACTGGTCTCCGGGCGCTGTCTTCGCCGACCGGCGATACCGACCCGACGAAACATGGCTGGACTCCAAGGGCAAGGCCTTCGCTCCCGGTGTTCACTACCTGGTCGGCGGTAACACCAAGGTCTACGGGTCAAGTCTCCCGCGACTGCGCGAACGTGACTTCGAAGAGACGGTGTACCCGGCAGGAACGTCCCCGGCGTGGCCGTTCTCCTACGCTGACCTAGAGCCGTATTACTGCAAGGCGGAGACTCTCTACCGGGTTCACGGGTCGACCGGCGAGGACCCATCAGAGCCCTGGCGCAGTCAGCCATATCCATTTCCAGCGCTGTCCCACGAACCGTACGTCGTCGAGACCATCAGTCGCATGCAGAGACAGGGCCTGCACCCGTCCAGCACCGCCATGGGTGTCGATCTAGGACCAGGCGGCTCATGTATCCGCTGCGCAACCTGCGACGGCTTCCCCTGTCGGGTGAACGCCAAGTCCGACGCGCAGACCTGTGCGGTGGATCCGGCCCTGGCTACCGGTCATGCCCGACTACTCACCGACACTCGAGTGGAGTGGATTGAGACCGCCGGAACGAAGGATGATCGCGTCATTGCACTCCACGCCA
>JAULZL010000293.1:0-9267 GCA_032117355.1 Candidatus Nanopelagicales bacterium | reverse complement strand
AGCCCAGGTGACGCTGAGTTCCTGCCGGGTGTTGACCCCTCGGCGGACGTCCTTTTCAGACTTGTGCCGGAACGAGTGATGTGTTGGAGCCTTGACGATTACCAGGGTTCGCAACGTCGCTGGTCGCCATCCTGACGAAAGAGAGGGGGATGCGCGGTGTGCGCACCCCCCTCCTTGGTAAACCTCAGGAACGGTAGCCTCCCTTATTGAGTGGCTTGATCACCGCCACGGTGACGACTGTGTAGACCACGGCGGCCAATAGCGCAGCCGGTACTGAGGCACCCACTAGGGCGAAGGGCTCCTTGATCTCGTAGGTGATCGGGTCCAGGAGGTGGAGGTACACCCATACGCCGACAGCCATGGCCGCGAGCGCAGCGGGATTGATCCCGAACCAGTACCCGTACGGTGCGTCCGGGCCGGTGGTGTAGAGGCCGCGAACGCTGATTCTCTGCCTGCGCAGCAGGAAGTAGTCGACGATTTGGATTCCGCACAGCGGTGCGAAGAACACACCGATGTACGCAACGAAGGTCCCGAAGTTATCGAAGACCCAGTTGGGGAAGAAGATTCCGATCACAATGACCGGCAGGATCGAGATCAGCAGGGCGGCGTTCCAGGGGACCTTATGGAGAAGAGGAACCGCCTTGATGCCTACGGTTGATGCGTACAAGCCGGCAACTGCCGTCCCGAAGTTTGCCGCAATGATGAAGAGCAGCGCCAGCGCTCCAAAGAGACTGCCCCCCACCTCGGTAAGCCAGCCCGAAGGATCGGATGTTCCTAGGACGAGGATCGCCGCCAACCCGACGAAGCTGAGAATGGGAACGGGCAGTCCCATGCCGAGCATGGAGGGTGCTGCCGCGATGGAAGGCGACCGGGCTTCCCGAGTCATCGAGCCGATGTAGGGCCACCACGAGAGCAGTGACACCAGTCCAATCTCGATGCCGTACTGGAAGTCGAGTTGCTTGCTGCTGGCGTAGGCCGGCACAGCTACAGCAAGAGCGTCACCCTGCTTGATGAACAGCATGATGATGAGCCATGCACCGACTCCGACGATGAATGCGAATAGCCACATCGCGACGCGCTCGAGGCCCGTGGCACCGCGCATCAGGATGATGAACACGAGGACACATGCGGCGACGGTCGCGATTGGAACGACGATGTTGGCGAGGTTCTCGTCCCCGATCCCGACCGCGTTGAGGAAGCGCGACACCGATCGACCAAAGAAAATCAGGAGCAGTGCGTTCCAGCCGATGATGGACAGGTACTGCAGTGTGACGGTAACAATCCACCCGTTGCTTCCGAACTGCGGAACCGCGGACTTGATGCTGTCAACGCCAAATCGCGAGGAAGTGGGGACGACTGCGAGCGTCACTAAGAGCATGCCGATCATGGCACCAGCAGTCATCGCGAGGAAGCCCGGCCAGAGCGGCAGGTAGTAGCCGACGTACTCGCCGATGACATAGCACCAGGTGGCTGAGGCGGCAACCATCAGAACGATGAAGAGAGCCTTTCGGTTCCACAAGCGTTCGCTCGGCTTCAGTGGCCAAGAGGTCTCGCCCTCCTTGCCCTCGACTTCACCCAAGGTCTCGTCGCTCATGCTGGCCACCCCACGTTCCAGCCGATCAGGATGCAGGCGGTCGGCAGGACGATGCCGGTCCCGATGATGACGGCCCAGTCTGCTCCCTTGAAACCCCCGGGGTCATTCGCTGGATCCTCGTAGATCCGGATACGCCTTTCCAGTTCCTCCGGTAGCACTTGTTCTGCCACGGCCACTCCTCCTCTTGTGTCTCAGGTTTTGGTTGCGAAAGGGTGATTAAGCTAAAGAACCAACTACGGCTTCTGCACTACGAATTGGCGTGGTAGCCCTCCTTGCTAGCGAAGGGGAACCACCAGAAGTCGTGCTCCGAGGCGGTGGGATCGATCATCGCCAGCTTCGTGTGCCGGAAGCACTCCAGACCTTCAGCGCCGAGTTGCCGACCCGTACCCGAGAGCTTGCGGCCACCAAAGGGGCCCGCGTCGTTGTCCAGGAGGGGGGCGTTGACCCACACCATGCCGGTCTCAATCTCGTTGATCGCCCGCATCGCTTCGTCGAGGCGCATTGTGTAGATGTTGGCACCGAGACCGAAGTTTGAGTCGTTTGCCAAGGCGATGGCCTCGTCCAGGCTGCTCACCTTGCAGATGGGGGCGATAGGGCCGAATGATTCGGCGTGCAAGATGTCCATTTCTGGGCGGACGTTGGTGAGCACGGTCGGCTCTTCGAAAAAGCCGGCTTCCAAGCCGGGGGGCCTCGACCCGCCGCACTCGACCACCGCACCCTGTTCAATCGCTCGGGCGAGGATGCCCTCGTATCGGTCGCGCTCCCGAGCGTTCACCATTGGACCCATATCGACGTCGTCCAGGCCGCTGCCAATGCGAATCTTCCCTGTCTCTGCAACCAGAAGGCGGACGAATTCATCGTGCACGTCCTCGTGGACATAGAAGCGCTCTGCCGACGTGCACACCTGCCCAGCGTTGAGGAAGGCGGCGAAGGCAGCCCCGCGGGCTGCGACGGCAAGTGGCGCCGACGGCATGACGATGAAGGGATCGTTTCCGGACGTCTCGATGAGATGTGGCTTGAATGACTCGGCGCACGCTCGTACCACCGCCTGGCCGGTTGGGACGCTCCCGGTGAATGCGATCATGTGCGACTTTGGGCTGGATACCAGTTGCTGGCCGACTCGGCCGCCGCCAGTGACGCACTGCACGAGACCTGGCGGCAGGCAGTTGAAGATCTCCATGAATTTGAGCGTGCATAGGCTGGTCAACTCCGACGGCTTCACCACGACCGAGTTTCCGGCTGCTAGTGCAGCTGCAGCTTCCCAGCAGAGAAGCACGAACGGGAAGTTGAACGGAAGGATGATGCCGACAACGCCCATCGGCTCCTTGATCGTGTAGTGAAACTGGCCTTTGGTCGCTGGACCGACGACATTGCCCATCTCATGGCGGCCGACCTCTGCGTAGTAGTCGAGAGCGGTCACGCACCAGTCGATCTCGTCTGCGCTCTCCTTGTAAGTCTTGCCCATCTCGCGGGTGAGCATCTCCGCCAGCACCGGCTTGATCTCTTTGACTGCTCGGCCAACCTCGTGGAGCTTCTCGGCTCGGTGCAAGGCAGACTCCGACCACCATTCCCGTTGGGCGATTCGGCCAGCGTCGAGGACTTCCTCCACCTCCTCGGCCAAGCAGTCGGCGACGTGTCCGAGTAGGAGACCGGTGGCCGGGTCAGTTATGGGAAAGGAGTCGTCGCTTGCGCTGGCCTTGTGACCGCCCGCCACGAAGTAGGTCCCGCTCAATCGAGTGAACTCGCCAACAGCCGTCATGTTGCCTCCTCCTACAAGGGACGCAATCCCCTCCGCCGCAATAAGGCACAAGGATCCTCAGCATCAGGCGACCAGCAATTGTGCTTTCGTATGCAAGGCAGACCTCAAACCGTTCGATTGTCAAATTGCCCAAGCTGATCTGAGCGACAAGTGTCGGTGATCCGCGAGAGACTTCACGCTCAGCGGGGACGGGAGCGGGAATGCACACTCACGGGGTACCTGCGCGTGCACAGGTGGTTGTCGTCGGCGGTGGTGTCGTAGGAACTGCGGTCGCCTACCAGTTGACCCGGCGGGGCTGGACCGATGTCGTACTGCTTGAGCAGAACACCCTCACGTCGGGTACCACTTGGCATGCGGCGGGGCTGATAACCCAGGCTCGGCCGACCCACGGATGGCGGGCGGTCGTCAAGCGCAGTGTGGAGATCTTCCGCGAACTGGAGTCGGACACCGGGTTCTCGACCGGCTACGTCGAGATGGGCACCTTGCACCTAGCCATGTCAGCGGACCGCCTGGAAGAACTGCGCCACCAGCAACTCGCCGCCATCTCAAGCGGGATTGAGGTGCGGATGCTCGATGCCGACGAGACAGTAGGCATGCACCCGCTGCTCAACCCTGTTGGGATCCACGGGTCGCTCTTCTACCCATTCGAGGGTCGCGGTGGCGCGTCAGACACCACCATGTCCCTCGCGCGAGGGGCGAGCCAGCGAGGGGCAGTCGTTGTCGAGGGAGTCACGGTCACGGGCGTCACCGTGGCGGGTGGCCGGGCAACTGTCGTGCGGACCGATCATGGCGACATCGATGCTGAGTACGTCGTGAATGCGACCGGCATGTGGGGCCGGGAGTTCGGTGAGTTGGCCGGGGTGCGCGTACCGCTGCAGGCACTCGCCCACTACTACATCGTCACCGACGCGATCGATGGGCTACAGCGGAATCTACCCACGATCAAGAGCGCTGACGACTATTCATACGTCAAGGACGAAGCCGGTGCCCTCATGGTCGGCTTTTTCGAGCCCGGAAGCTATGCGTGGGAATCCAGAGGTATTCCGCGGAATGATGGCTTCATCCGATTGCCGGAGGACTGGGACCACCTTGGACCCTTCTACGAGCGAATGATCGAGCGCCTGCCGATCTTGGCGGAGGCAGGTATCAAACTGCACTTCAGCGGACCGGAGTCGTTCACCCCCGATGGCTTCTACCACCTTGGGCCCGCACCCCTGCTGCCCAACTACTTCGTGGCGGCTGGCTTCAACTCGACCGGCTTCCTCTCCGGCCCGGGGGCCGGGGCCGTGCTGGCGGATTGGATTGTCGACGGGCGGTCGCCTGTGGTCATGCCTGAGGTGGACCCAGCTCGCGTCCAGTCGCACGAGACAAACCGGCGCTTCCTCGAAGCCCGGGTGGTGGAGACCCTCGACCGCTCGTACGGCGTTCACTGGCCATTCGAGCAGCGAACAAGTGCCCGACCCCTGCGCACGAGTCCCCTATATGACAAGACCAAAGAGGCGGGCGCGGTCTTCGGACAGTTGCTCGGGTGGGAGCGACCAAACTGGTACGCAACCGGTGATGCCGATCGCAGCTTCGTCTACTCCTTTGGGCGCCCCAACTGGTTTGAGGCAAGTGGTCAGGAGCACCGTGCCGTGCGCGAGGCGGTAGGCATGTTCGATACCTCATCGTTCGGCAAGTTACTCGTGCAGGGACGCGACGCCCTCTCTGTCTTGGAGCGACTCTCGATCCGCAGGATCGACGTCCCCATCGGGCGGGTGGTCTACACCCAGTGGCTCAACGAATTCGCTGGAATCGAGGCCGACGTGACCGTGACCCGCCTGGGGGAGGCTGAGTTCCTCGTTCTGTCGGGACCGGCGACAGTCATGCGCGACCTCGCACATCTGCGCATGGCGATCCAAGCCAACGAGAACTGCACAGTAGCCGACATCACCGGATCCATGGCAATGATTGCGGTGATGGGCCCGAGATCCCGAGACCTGCTGCAGTCGTTGACCGACGCGGACCTTTCAAACGAAGGCTTCCCCTTCGCGACGTCACGCGAGATCGACCTCGGGTTTGGGTTCGTCCGCGCTACGCGGTTGACCTTCGTGGGCGAACTGGGCTGGGAGCTGCTCATCCCGACCGACCTCTCCCGACACATCTTCGACGTGCTCCACGCGGCCGGCCAGCAGCACGGCCTGAGGCTGGCCGGCTATTACGCGATGAACTCCCTACGCCTTGAGAAGGCCTACCGGAGTTGGGGCCACGACATCGCATCGTCGGATGATCCAATCGGAGCGGGTCTGTCGTTCGGCATCGCCTGGGATAAGTCCAACGGATTTATCGGCCGCGAAGCCCTGGCCCGGATCCAGGAAACCGGCGTGGACCGTCGGCTCATGCAATTCGTCCTCACTGACCCCGGGCCGATGCTCTTTCACGATGAGCCCGTCTACCGTGATGGCGTGATGGTGGGCAGAGTCGAGGCCGCCTCATACGGTTACACGCTCGGAGGAGCGGTTGCCCTTGGCTGGGTGCAGGCTCCCGGGCTCGAACCCCCGGAGTGGTTCGAGCAGGGCAACTATGAGATTCAGGTGCCGGACGGTCGAATCGGCGCCACCGGCTCGCTTCGGCCCCAGTACGACCCGACATCCGCGCGAGTGAAGGCCTAGGTCCTTCAGATCCGATCAAGCAGATCTTTGGCCTTGAGGGCCAGGTGCAGTTCAGCAATGTCGTGGACATCGGCGAGATTACGGTCCGTCAGTTCGGACACGCGCTGCATCCGGTACACAAGAGTTTGCCGGTGAACGCCGAGGGTCTTGCTTGCCGTTTGCCACGACCGGTTCGCATCGAAAAAGACCCTCAGCGAATTGACTAGCTCCGAACCGTGCTGCGCGTCGTAGTTGATGAGCGCTCCCAGGACGGACGCTACGGCTGCTTCGGCGCCCGCCACGGTTCGGGGCATGAAGTGAGCCTCGTCGACGCCGTAGGTGACCATGCGCTGACCCTCAGATCGTGCGCCCTCGCGGGCCCAGTTCGCCTCCCGTGCTCCGTCCGCGAGACGGCTGAGGGTGTTAACGCTGGCGCTGACTCCCGCGTACCCATCTGGTCCGAGGACATCGACAATGAGGACGTCCGGCCACTCCTGGGACGCCAGCGAGAGGATGATCATTCCGTCACCGGCGAGGGTGGCAATCGCCGGAACCTCGTTGCGCATGAAGGCCGCATGGATGGATACCGGGTCATCTGTGAGGTTCCCACTTGGGCAAATCACCTGCCACGGACCGGTCTCGAGTCCGAAGGCCGCCAGCCGTTCCTTTGCCAGTTCCCCGTCCACAAGTCCGTCCAGGAGTTGGCTGAGCAGTCGCCCACCGCTCGTGGCGCGTGATTCGGTCTGTGCGCGATATCGCTCGGCAATGAGTGCTGCTAGGGCCGCGAGGTGGTGCAGCACCATCAGGTCTACCTGGTCGGTGTCCGCCTGGGCAACGACGACCAATGGTTGCTCGGCGATCGGGACGATGAGATAGCACCTTTCGTTGCACTCGGCTCGGCGCACGGCAGGAAGCGGCCCTGACTCGACCATGGCGTGAATGCGCCTCGTGACTGTGGCGGGTAACTGGTTGCGCACTGGCAGGAGTACCAGGCTGTCCCGGCTGTTGACGATCGTCAGTTGGAGGCCAAGGTGATTCCCGAGATCGAGCAGGCTCTGCTCCTCGGATCGATGAGCGATAGATGACTTCCGGTAGCACTCGTACATCTGCAGGATCATGGAGACCTGACTTGACCGCGACGTCGCCTCGGCGACAGCGCGACTGATCATGGCGAATGGCACCTCGTAGGCGGTCTCGATGATCGGGAAGTCCAGCTCGTCGGCTAACTCGGCTGCTTCCGGGGTGAGTGGCGGCGCCAGCCAGCCTTCCGCGAGATCGAGACCGACGATCCCGGCGGTGGCGAGGTTTCGGACGAACTCGACTTGATCGGCGGCGGACTCAGGGAAGTTTCGCCCAAGGGTGAGCAGCAACTCCCCGGCGCTAATCCATTCCCACGGCTTCTCCACCTCCGTTGCATGAGCCAACTCGACTTGGCGGCCGATGCCGCCCTTGCCGGCCAGGACTCTCGTCCGCATGGCTGGGTTTTCGACAATGTCCGCAACACGCAAGGACATGGTTCACCTCCGGTCCTGTGTATAGCGATCCCGGACTCGTCCGGCAGGACAAACGCCGGAGTTCGGCACGAACCTCGAACTCCGTCCTGCCTGAGAACAGGCGAGCCAGCCTGGGGAGGGTCGGGCCGGATGCCTCTTCGCAGCACCGATATTCAGGGAATTCCCGATTATCGGACGACCTCCGGCTCAAGGTGCCAAAAAGCGCGCCAAAGGCGCGCTTTTTGGCGGCTGAACCACGCACAGACCTAGCGTTCGGTGCACAGGAAAAGTCGCGAGGTATTGAGTCAAAGCCCTCCACCCGCAATGACTCTCAGCACCGTCGGCCCGACCGGGGTCCGCGACCGAGCAAAGGGAACCACACCATGAACGACTATCCGTTGCCCGCCAGCGAGAGCCCGCGCCACCACCACGGAACACGCGCAGGCACCCCTGCTGCTACCCCGCAGCGCCGGTTACGCACCCGGATACTCGCCACCCTCACCACGACCGTGATCCTCGCCAGCGGTGTCACTCTTGCCACGGCGCCCCCCGCGTCGGCCGTTGTCACGTGCCCGACCATTAGTGGCTCCGGGGTCCCGTCCATCTCCCCAGCACCAGGAGTGGACTGGTCTAACTGCAACCTCACGGGTGCAAGCTTGTACCAAGGAAACCTGGAGGGAGCCAACCTCACTGGAGCCAACCTCGCTGGCGTGATCTTGTCCGAAGCCAACCTGAAGGACGCGAACCTGACGAACGCGGACCTGACCGGCGCATACCTGAATGACGCAGACCTGACTGACGGTGGTGACTCGGGCACTGACGGAGCAAACCTCACCGGCGCGAACATGACGCGACTGAGTGCGAGACTCGCGAAACTTGCAGGCGCCGTGATGGCAAATGGATTCAACTGCGGAACAAGCAACGTCGATAGCAGCATTGCCCTGGGGACGCCGGGGTCCCTGCCCGTCGGCGGCTCCTACACCCCCACGACTGGCTTCGCGAGGCTCGTTATCTTTCCCGTGGGCAGTGCCGTGTCCGGGGCAGCCTGCCCCAGCACCCCCACGGCGGTTGCAGGCGTGGAGCAGGCCACGGTGACGGTGGCTACCTCTCCCGCCGCTGTGTCGTATCTGGTCACCGCGTCGCCCAGCGGCCTGACATGCACGGTCGCCGTAGCGTCCCAGTCCTGCACGGTTACCGGCCTAACCCCTGGCATCTTGCACTCGTTCACCTCGACATGGACCTCGAGCGGTCTGACGACACGTTCGGCGCAGTCCAGCGCCGTCGCCCCCACCGCACCCCCGGCACCTGGAACTCCGGGAACGCCGACGGCCGTCGCGGGCAACGCCCAGGCAACGGTCACTGTCTCCGCCGGAAGTGGCGGCGGCACGCCCGTCTCGTACACCGTGACCGCGTTGCCCGCACCTCTCTTTCCGACATGCACGGTGACCGGGTCGGCAGGTAGCTGCACGATCACGGGCCTGACGAACGGCACCGCCTACACGTTTACCGCGAAAGCGACCAACGCGGGCGGTACCTCCGCTTCATCGACACCCTCTATCGCCGTCACCCCGACAGCACCGCCCGCACCGCCGGCGCCAGCCCCGGCCCCGGCCGCTGACCCGACGTCGGAGTCAACCCTGACGCCGGCGCCGGTCGTGACCCCGGCTCCGATCCCCGCACCCGCACGCCCGGCGATCACTCTGGGCTGCGGCCTCATCCCGATCGCCTGCGTCCCGCTGCCCAACCCGGGCAGGATCACCGCCGCTGCAGCAGGACGCTGGACGGTCCAGC
>JAULZL010000292.1:0-1766 GCA_032117355.1 Candidatus Nanopelagicales bacterium | reverse complement strand
TCAGCATCCAGCGCCATTGCCTAGCTGCCCTAGGTAGGCACCGCGAGAAGCAATGTCAATGTGTCCACGTTGGATGAATATTGGATGTCCCTTCACAGCTGAGACTCCGGGATAAGGCCCCTGCTCACCTAGGTGAGCAGGGGCTCTATCAACGGCGGGACCACCAACGGGACTGGGGGGTACCCTCCTCGCAGAGCTGCCGAAGAGAGAGGGTCCTCCTATGTGCACCGCCCTCCGCTACGTCGATGGTGCGTCGCGCACCTATGTTGGCCGGACCCTGGAGCTGGACCTCGAGATGCCGTATGTCCTCGCGGTGGTCCCTGCGGGGACGCACTTCACGTCGACGGTCCCCGGCAAGAAGAGCGTGGAGTGGGAATGCGTCCATGCGTTCATCGGAATCGCATGTCCGACCGCAGATCCCAAGACGAGCCAGGGCCCCCCGCCCCTCATGCTCTTCGATGGAATCAATGACGCCGGGCTCATCGTCGACTTCAATGCCTTCCCCGGCGGGGCCGACGGGGCTGCAGACTCGGATGCGCCCGCGGTGCTCCAGGCGTCGGATCTCGGGGCGTGGCTGCTCGGGCAGTTCTCCCAGATCTCAGCGGCCAAGGCGGCACTGGCCGCGCAAGCGGTGCATCCCACGGCCATGGCCATGGCCGGCAACATTCCTTTCCCCCTCCACGCCATGGTCACCGACGCGTCCGGTGACTCGATCGTCATCGAATGGGAGTCCGGCGTCATGCGTGTGCTGGATAACCCCGTCCACGTGATGACGAATCCTCCTGCTCTCGGATGGCACCTCACCAATCTCGACAATTGGACCCACTTGGACAACACCGATCGGTCTGCCTCGACGTTCGGGTCCCTTCAGGCGCATCAGCCGGATTCCGGCATTGCCACCGCCGCGCTGCCAGCCTCCAACACCAGCATCGGTCGCTTCATCCGCGCGGCTTACTACGCCAAGTTCGTCAAGAAGGAGAGTGATCCAGACGCCGCGCTGTCCACGCTCTCTCGCATCATGAACAACTTTGATCGACCGAAGGGGGCCACGATCGACCCGCCGGCATCCGGCGGCGAAGGGGTGACCTTCGGAGGGTCGTCGGCTCCGACCGGCGTCACGACGGAGTACACGAGCATTACCTTCATGAGCGACAGTGCGCGCAGGCGATACTTCGTCCGCTCCTACTCCTCGATCAACTGGTCGGAGTTCCAACTCGACGGATTGGCGGGGTTGACTGCCCCACGGACGATCCCGGTTGAGTCATTGGATCCCATGGGCGGAGAAGCCAACGACCTGTTCCTCAGGGCCACGTCCGGATGATGGGTGCGGTGCAGCCCACCTTCAGGCAGTAGTGCTGCGGGATCGAGCAGGCAGCCATGCCTCCGGCCAGGGTCGAGCCCTGCTTGACGACCTTGGGGACGACCTCGCCGGGGCCGTCGTCAGGGTAGGAACCCTCCGTCATGAAGCCATCAGCGCCGGTGACTCTGAGTGACGTGGAGATCGATGGCCGCGACTTCGGCGGGCGATTGCGCACCTGGCGAAGCTGACGGCGCTAGACGCCTCCGGACACCCATGGACGGTGGAGTCCGCTGTGAAGATCGCAGGGCTGGTCGAGGGAACGCTCAAGCGTCACCGAATTCGACTTCATGCGTGGCGGTTCGTTCCTTGCCCACGGCTGAATCAAGCACTGTCGGATGGAGGGTGCGCACCTGCAAGCCGGTGACCCCATCATCTAGGTACTCGCGGCTCGACTGATGTGCAGATC
>JAULZL010000291.1:0-16018 GCA_032117355.1 Candidatus Nanopelagicales bacterium | reverse complement strand
GGGTCGACCGCTACTGGGCGAGGTCCATCGCCTCGTCGGCGATCACAGTGACCAGGTGTGGGAGTCCAGCCACATCGGGGGCCACCGATTCGCGCCAACGGTCCTGAGCCTGCCGAGTGGTGCTGCCTACGGCCGGGTCACTGCAGATGACGTGGTCGGCATCCTGAACAACGAGGCGGTCGGCACCCTGGCCCTTCAGGGCCTCAGGGGCCGCACCTGCCTGCCTCAACCATGGCAGGTCGCCGAGATTGCTGTTCGCGAACGTGCACAGGTCGACCGGCTCGACTCCCTGACCGTGGAGGCACCGGCCAGCACGGACACCGATGCCCAAGAAGTAGACGTCCGACACGTCGATGGCAGAACATGGCGAGTACGGGTTCAGCGGGTAACCCTGCCGGACATGCGCGCTGAGTCCTGCCTCGGGGAGCCCTTGCCGGTGAACACCTGGCAGGTCGTTGACATCAGCGAGCAACCCGAAGCGGACTAGGTCGCAGCGGCCTCGATGAGCGCCGATCGAACATGAATGGTCGTCCGGTCGCGGCCGTTGCGAGATCCCAGGTCTCGCTCCGCGGCGTCCACTCGACGCCAGCCCGAGGTGTCGACTACGCCGATCCCCCGCGCGAGGAGGGCCTCATCGAAGGCCGCCTGCTCAGGTGCGTGAGCCAATGGAAGGATTCCGGCCCCGGCATCGGCCAACAGGCTCGCGACGGTGGCCGTGGCGTCCTTCTTGTTCGTTCCGATGATGCCGGTCGGGCCCCGCTTGATCCAGCCGGCCACATAGACACCAGGCAGTGGCGAGCCGTCGAGCATGACGCGGCCATCCACGTGCGGGATCACACTGCGGTCTTGATCGAAGGGAACGCCCTCAATTGCCGTTCCGCGGTAGCCGACGCTGCGAACAACAAGGTCAGCCGGAATGACGGTGAGCTGACCGGTGCCGGTCACTCCCCCGGATCCATCCAGGGCCGTCCGCTCGACCACCACCTCGCGAACCCGGTCGTCGCCGCGCAGCTCAACCGGCCGCGCGAGGAAATGCACGTGCACCCTTCGCACCTTGCCGGTTACCGCCCGAGTGGCCCACTCCTTGATGACCTCCACGTTTCGGGCGATCGCCTTATCCCCCGCGATGGCGGCCTCGCTGGCAGCATCAAAGGAAAGATCCGCCGGGTCGACGATCACGTCGGCATCGAGCAACTCGCCGAGCTCGCGCAACTCCTTGGTGGTGAAGGTGGCCTGCGCGGGACCACGACGACCGAGGAGGTGGATGTCGGTGATCCCGTTCCTCGCCAGGGTGTCGAGCACCGGCTGCGGCATGTCGGTGTACTCAAGCTCGCCGACCGTCTTTGCCAAGACTCGGGTGACATCGACGGCGACGTTCCCGACGCCGATCACCACGGCTGCGGTCGCTGTGGGCACCAGCCTCTCGAAGGCTGCTACGTCCGCATCCGGATGCCCGCAGTACCAGGCAACGAAGTCAGTAGCTGCCACGCTGCCGTCGAGTTCCTCCCCCGGGATGCCGAGTCGTCGATCACTCGAAGCCCCGTAGGTCAGGAGAACTGCGTCGAAGTAGGTCTGCAGCTCGGCCACCGAGATGTCAGATCCCACCTCAACATTGCCGACAAAGCGCACGCCGGGCTTGTCCAGCACCCGATCGAGGGTGTCGCGTACCGAGCGGATGCTGAGATGGTCTGGCGCAACCCCGTACCGAACGAGGCCGAAGGGGACGGGAAGTTTGTCGATGACATCCACCGTCATCGGCACCTCGGACTGACTGGCCAGTGCATCTGCGGCGTACATGCCCGATGGGCCCGACCCGATGACGGCTACTCGCAATGGACGCGACATGGCGCCATCTCCCTCCGATGAAACGACTGGGTCACTACTCCGCTGGGCCAAGACCCAGCAGGGTGCGCGCCAATCTAAACCCTGGCTCGGGATCCACCGGGTCCAGGTGTACGGGAACCATTCCGACCGCCTCGGCACCCCGCAGGTTCACCGGCTGGTCATCAATGAACACCGTGCCCTCAGCGGGCACGCCCATGCGATCCAGCATCAGCCGATAGGCCGCCGGATCAGGCTTCATGACGCCCTCGGTTCGGCCATCGACCATGGACTCGAACTCGCCGATGATCGTCATGCGAGCAAGCCACTGCTCATCGTGGAATGCCGTCAGGTCGTTCGTAAGGACACCAACAGGGATGCCGGCCGCCTTGGCGTCCCGAATCAAAGCCCGCGCGGCGGGCCGGACGAGTTCGTCCTCACTCCCGGAATACAGGTAGCCGCACATGACCTTCATGCTCGCCGGTTGCCCGGTGAGGGCAGCGAACTCCTCAACCCGGTTGGCCCAGTACTCGCGCTCGTTGATGCGGCCCGCCTGGAACTCCCGCCAGTCTTCATCGGACTCCGGGTCGAACGGACCTGTCCACGACAAGGTTCCGGGCTCCAGCCCCAACTGGCGCTCACCGACCCGGCGAACCTCAAATGGGGTCAACAGCACCGGGCCGCCAAAGTCGAAGACCAACGCGCTCAGTGCTCCACCTCCGTGATCGTCACCATGTCGAACCGGACGACCTCGCCGAACCAATGGCAGTGCCCGCACCAGGTCATGAAGTGGCGAGAATCCCCTGACCAGTACTCGGTGCTGATCCCGTCGGCGGTGATGCCCGCCCCGCACATCGGGCAGAACTTCGGCCGGTCGAGCAGGTGCCGCTCAGCGTCCCTGGCGAACCAGGCCTGCGGCGGCGGCAGCCGGTGCGGGTCTGGCGGCAGCTCGGCCCGGGACGTGTCTTCCCGGGACGTGTCTTCCCGGGCAGTATCAGCCGGGGCTGCGCCGCCGGTGACTTCAGGCATTGGCCTTCTCTCGACCGGCCCACGCCCGCTCGTGCAGGTCGAGGAGCTGCTCCTTCATCGGGCTGTACCGCATCGATCCGCCATTGATCCAGGCATTCGCGAACTCGCGCTCGGCTCCGAACTTGTCCTTCTCGCAGGGCAGCACGATGATCTCGTGCGGCTCGCGCACCGTTCCCAGCGGATCTTCCCCCTGCTGAACCTTCTTGATGTTCTCCTTGAACATCTTGCGAAGCATCGCAACACCGGCATCGGATCGCCCGAGGTGCTCCTGGGTTCGATCGGTAATCGGACCTTGTGAGACCCAGGCCATGATGTCCTGGCCCTCGACGTAATCAGTGATCAGCCGACCGTTCTCGTCCTTCCACAGGTACTCGTAGAACACCGGCCGAGCCTGTGGCTCCCATTCGCCGCCCTGTGGGGCGTGGTTCGAGTAGAAGAGCTTCCACGTCGTCGTATCGTCGATCGGAACGCGGATCTGCATCTGGTCGATGCCAGCGCCGCCAACCCGCATGAAATACGGGAAGACCAGCGGGTGGCCAATCTTCCAGTCGTCGTTCTCCTCGCTGCCTCCTTCGAGGACGCGGCGCTTCAGGATGCCCCACTCCATCTCCTCGAAGCCCGTCCGCATGTGCTTCTTCTGGAAGGACTTCGGCGCATCAAAGCCGGAGGTCTGCCCGAGGAACTCGAAGTAGTAGCCGTGCAGCCACTCGACGTGGTGCGGATCGACCGAGTTCTCCATGATCTGCAGCCAATTGCATGGAAGGGTCGTGTATCCGCAGTCCTTCACGCCGTCCATCACGAAGACGTCGAACCGCGGGAGCTCTGGAGCCGGACCTGGCCCGACATAGACCCACACCATGCCACCCATGACCTGCGCTTGACCGGCCTTCTGCTGGACGCGATCGCGGAAGTTCTGGTTGTCGGCCTCGGCCGGCTGCTCCATGCAGGTGCCATCGAAGTCGAACTTCCACCCGTGGTACCCGCATCGAATACCGTCCTCATGCACCACCCCGTAGGTGAGCGATGCGCGGCGATGTGGGCACTGCTCGGCGACGATGCCGTACCGGCCGCTCTTGGGCGTCTTGAACAGGGTCCAGTTCTCGCCGAGCAGCCGGACCGACTTGGTCAGCACCGAGTCGAAGTCCTGCTCGAATGCGATCGGGTACCAGTAGCGGCGCAGCAACTCGCCCATCGGGGTGCCAGGGCCGACCTGGGTCAACTCCTCATTCTGTTCAACTGTGAGCATCTGTCCGATCCCTTTCGTCTACTGCACTGCGCCGGTCGTTCAACTATCGGGGTGTTGCCCTGCGGTGGGCGGCCGATTCCACGCCCACCCACCGCAGGCTGCATCCACAAGGATGCACTGTGCCTATCAGTACATAGAACTCTGTCTATCAATCAAGAAGGGTCACCACGCCATTGGAGCCATCGACGCGAATGCGTTGTCCGGTCTTGATCGTTGCCGTGGCAAAGCCCGTCCCGGTGACAGCCGGCAGTCCGTACTCCCGGCACACGATGGCCGCATGGCTCATCATGCCCCCGGTATCGGTGACCGTCGCCTGAATCTTGCCGAAGATCGGCGCCCACGAGGGTGCCGTCAGCGGCGCGACCAGGATCTCACCCTGCTGCATCTCACCGATCTGATCCGGGGTGAGGATGACGCGGGCAATACCTTCCACAACACCCGCGGATGCCGCCATGCCACGGAGTTCGCCGTCCGCACCCTCGCCTCCACCAAGCCATGCCTTGGTGCTCTCCGAGGTGATGCCCCAGAGCATGACGGTGAAGGGCTCGGTGATGACCTCCGGCGGTACACCGAGAGCAGGTGCCGGCTTCCACTTGGCCAACGCCGCGCAGATGTCCTGGCGCTTCTTGACGATGGCTGGCCAACGGCCTGGTCCAGCAGCCGGCTCGGGCGTAGCCCAGGAGACGTAGTAGTCCCACAGGGCATCCTCAACCTCGGTGCGCTTGAGGTAGAAGATGTCGTTGGCATCCGCCCAGAAGCCTTCCTTGACGAAGACCTCGCCGAGCTGGCGCATCTTGCGCCAGATGACCGAGTGACTCCAGTGCTCCACGTAGAAGTTGTGGTTCTCGACGTACGGGAACACCACCCGAGCCAGGCCAAGCTTGCCGTTGAAGGCTTCCCGATCCTCATCGGTGAGCAGCAGTTCGCTGTACTCGTTGACCATCCGATCGCGCTCGGCACGAATGGCCTCCATCGGACGGGCCAGATCATCGCCTTCGCGCAGCTTGCCGATGTAGTTGCTGATGAAGCCGAAGGGGACTTCGACATTCTCGATCCAGATCTTGTCCGCGTGATAGAAACCGGAGCCGGTCGAGAAGTTGAACCATGGCTCGGCCGACTCCTGGAAGGAGGCGATCCAGGCTTCGCCGGCCGAACTGCCCTTGAGGATCTGGCAGGTCGTATCGACATCGCCTGACGCGAAGGCGTCGGCGACACCACTGTCAACGGCCAGCCTCGCCAGCCGCTTGAGCTCCTCGTCCGGACGGAAGAGATCGACCTCGACGCCAGCGACCATCTTGGCGATGGCCAGGTCGGGGATATTCGGGAACGCGGTCTTGCAGAATCCGAAGAAGTCCAGATAAGCCGCGTACCCCAGGTTGAGGAACTCGAAGTGGTAGTTCCAGAGCTTCAGGCCCAGGTCGATGAGGGTGCGGTAGTTCTCCTGGATCCGATAGCCACTGCCCAGTCCGGAACCGGACTTCACAACCTCGTCGGCATCTTCAATCTCCGGGAGCGGATCGAAGTTGACCGCTTCGAGCTCCTGGACGAGACCACGAATCTTCACCATCCACTTGTCGTAGAGGTCATCCCAGTTCATGAAGTAGAAGCCGGCGCGATCCATGAAGTTCGCGACCCGCGCTTCGATCTGCTCAGGATCAGCAGGTACCGGGGTGAGGTAGCCGTAGCCGTTCAGGATCCGGAAGGCGATTCCGTTCGCCGGTGGGACCTGCAGGTGCCTGGTGTTGTACTGGGAGAGCGAGGCAAGCGCGAACTCGAAGAAGGTCGCGTCCCATGGGGTCAGGACCTGCGGCCAGTGAACGCCGTCCTGGAACCAGAACAGGCTGTCTTCATAGTCATGCCGCGCCTCGCTGAAGAGCGACGAATAGACGTACATGTCCTGCCAGCCTTCGGCGCCCTCGGGCGTGGGGATGTCGAAGGGGCTGGGGAAACGATCAGCCATGTGAACTCCTTCGGTATTGCATCGGGTTTGGGAAGCGTTCCAGTGGTGCGGGTGCTCGGGTGGTGCGGGTGCTCGGGTGGTGCTGTCGTTCAGGTACTGCGGCTGCTCAGCGGGTTCATGAGGGTCGAGACGATGCTCGACATCATGTCGCCGTGGGCGGCACCGGCGGATGGCGTCGGCACCTTCTTGCTCCAGACTGTCTCCGGCCGGGCTTGCAGGAGGACGATGTTGACGCCATCCAGCAGATCCGCATCGACAGCCCACTCGATGTCCTGTGGACACCGATAGTGCTTCTCAGCCGTGCGTGCCAATCTCGCGATCGACTTCAATTGCGCGTCCGTCACGCTTGGCGCTGATCCGCGTTCATCGTCAAGCTCGACCTTCTCGACCGTGTCGTGGTCGGACAACCGGAACTCAACTTCCTTCCTCGAGACCTTGCGCTTGCTGATCTCGAAGAGAACCTTGTCGACGAGGTAGTTATCCGGCGTGATCTCGCCCGACACGACCCCCTCACCAAATCCCCATGCCGAGTCGATGGCAACCGTTGAACGGTCGCCATCGGCGGGGTTCAGGGTGAAGGCCACGCCCGCCGCAATCGGCCGAACCATCTTCTGGACGACCACGCTCATCTCAACCGAGCGATGCTCGTAGCCCATCTCGACCCGGTAGCAGGTCGCGCGGTCGGTGAAGAGGGAGGCCCAGCAGCGCCGAACGGCATCGACGACGTTGTCCGCGCCCCGAACCCATAAGTACGTGTCGTGTTCGCCGGCGAAGGACGCATCCGGCGAGTCCTCGCTCGTCGCAGATGAGCGGACGGCGACCGGGACGTCGACGGTATTGCACCGTCGACCGAGTTCCTCATAAGCGGAGCGCAAGGCCTGCTCGGCAATCGGATCGATGGGCATTGCGCGGATTTCCTGCCGGATCGCCTCGCACCGCTCGCTGACCATCGCCATGTCATTGACATCGAGCTCGTACAGCAGTCGGGCCAGGGTGGCGTCAAGATCGCACGCATCGCGGCTGGCACGAAATGCGGTGGTCGTCAGGGCGAACCCGGGCGGGACTGGCAGGCCAGCGCCGGTCATCTCCCCCAGGCTGGCGGCCTTGCCCCCGACCTCCGCCTTCATGCCGTCCCAGTACCCCTCGAACCACATCACCGCTGTCATGCCATCTCCTCGTCACCGCGCAGGGATGCCGGAAGGGCGCGGCCGGAAAGGCCCGCCCACCAGTCAGGCAGGAGGTCCAACTCCGGCATCTGGACCTCTTGAACGCGGTTGCGGTAGGCGATGAAGGCCGATCCTTCATCCGTCAGTCGGATGATCACCTCTTCGGTGTTGTACGGCTCCCCTGGGTCGTAACCGAAGGCACTGATTGCAAAGACCCGGATCGGCCCAGAGTGGGTGCCCACGATGATGCGGTCACCCGGATGCTCGGCGCGCACCCGCTGGATGCCTGCCCAGAATCGACGGACGGTGGCCGACGGGGGTTCGAAGTTCAGCATCGGAATCTGCGTCCACAGGGTGATCGGATCGGCTCCGCCCTGCTGGGTGCGCCAGAAACGGTCCATTTCGACGAGCCAGGATGGCCGCTTGCCCGAGCCAATTCGCTCGTAGGCCTCCATTTCCTTCTTGTACAGGCGGAAGGCCCCGGTGACGTCACGCAGCCCTTCAGGTGTCCACACCTGGAAGTTGCGGAACTCCTCCATCGCCTCGACCTCGGAGACCTCCGCTTCCTTGTTCCACATGGTCAGCCCATCGAGTAGGCCTCGACGGATGCCCTCAGAGGTCTGGCGCGCCCGGTTGGTGTCGGCGCAGACGATGTGGATGCGCTCGCCGCTCTTGATGCCCTTGCTGATGTCGAATCCGCGGCGATGGACCTGCCAGCTGCCCAGGGGCGTCAGGCCACTCTCCGTCGAGTAGCCCTGGGTCTCGCCATGGCGGATCACGTGCACCTGCGTGACCACACTCGGCCCGGCCTCATCCTTAGTGCCAGGCACGATCTCCTTGGTCTTGGTGATCATTGCCTTGCCCTCGGTCACCCCGAGGTCATGGCCCTCCCAGTGCGGCACGGGCGCTTCGAGTGCGGTAGCCCCGCTTCGGCGATCCCGGAACCTCCGCAGGTAGAGCGGGGTGGTGTCGATCTCCTCGCGATCCTCAATCGAGTGCGGCTTGCCGCCTCGGGCCTCGCGATCGAGATAGCGCTGAAGATACGCCGGGGCGTCGACCCGCTCGGTCCGCGGGAGGTCCGCGCGTGGTTGCGCAGCCGGCAGGCTGCTGTCGGTGGCTGTCATCGGACTCCCTAGCTGTGGACCGTCAGGAACTGCTGGTTCACCACACCGTCGTAGTAGAAGATCGCTCGACCCATTTCGGCCTCGGTCCAGGTCACCGCGGGCTCGTCCGGATCGACCGTGTAGCCACCGGTGAAGGCTTCATTGCGATTGCCGGCCGGATCGAAGAAGTACAGGCAGTGGCCCCGGGTCGCCCCGTGCCGTGTTGGGTTGGTTTCGATTCGGACCCCGTGATACGCCAGCACATCAGCGACCTCGCGAATTGCATTCCAGTCATCCACCCACCACGCGAAGTGGTGCAGGCCTCGGTCCTGACCCGTCACCAGCGCGATGTCGTGGCTGGAGTGGGAGTGCTCGAGCCAGGTCGCCACCTGGAACCCGTCATCACCCATGACCTGCTCGGTGAGGTGGAAGTCCAGAACCTCCTGCAGGAATTGAGTGTTCAGGTTCACGTCCTCGCAGGTGATGAAGATGTGGTCGATCCGCGGCGGGGCGAAACCAACGAGTCCGAGCGGACGTGGTGGCGGATTGGTCAGCGGCAGCAGGTTGCCGACCTGCTCCATCCCGTGGACGAGCTCGACCACGTGGCCGCTGGGCATGGTGAACCGAATGGCCTCCCCGTGACCGGGCCCGACCTCACCGGCTGCCAGCCGCATAACCTCGTGGCCCGCATCCTTGAGCCGACCCTCGTAGTGGTCGAGGTCCTCCCGGAACTGCACCTTCCAGCCCATGTGATTGAGCCCGTATGTTGGCGCGAAGGTCAGGATCACCGAGTGGTGCTGATGCTCGTCCCAGCACTTCAGGAAGACTCGATCAGGCTCCCGCGCCGTCTCGTACATCCCGATGACCTCGGTGTAGTAGGCCGTGGCGAGTTCGAGGTCCGGAACCCGAATCTCCACATGCGATAGCCGAAGGATGCCCATCAGGTGTGCACCGTCATGAATCGCGTGTTGACTTCGCCCTCGTAGTAGAAGATCGCGCGGCCGACGTTGTCCTCGGTCCACGTGATCGTCGGGAAGTCCGGATCCGGCCGGTAGCCGCCCGTGAAGACCTCGTTGCGCGTTCCCAGCGGATCGAAGAAGTAGATCGTGTTGCCCCGGGTGATGCCGTGCCGCGTCGGGCCCACGTCGATCTGGATTCCGTTGTAGGCCAGGATGTCGGCACTTCGGCGGACGTGGTCCCAATCGTCCAGCCACCAGGCGAAGTGATGCAGTCCCCCGTTCTTGCCCGTCACAAGAGCCAGGTCGTGGGGGCTGTGGGATCTCTCCATCCACGTTGCAACCTGGTGGCCCTGGCCGTCGAGCAACTGCTCGGTGACCCGGAAGCCGAAGAGATCCTCATAGAACTTGGTTGCCTCACCGACCTCCTCGCAGGTGACCAGCACGTGATCCATCCGCGGGGGTGCGATGCCCTTGAGCCCCTCCACGAAGGGAGCCGGGTTTATCCGCGAGGTGGCTCGGCCAACGTATTCGATGTCGTGCACGAGTTCCATGACCTGGCCGGACGGGGTCTCGAAGGCGATTGACTCCCCCTGGCCCAGACGCTCGCCCTTCGACGACCGCCGGACCGGGTAGCCGTACCGCTGGACGGTGTTCTCCAACTCATCGAGGTCGTCCTCCCGCTCAACCTTGAAGGACATCCGGTCGAATCCGACACGAGGTCCGTAGATGAGGCGAAGGGAGTGATGCCCCGGCTCGTCCCAGCACTTCAGGTACACCGAGTCCGCGTCTCGCGCGGTCTCCTGCAGCCCGATGACCTCCGTGTAGTACGCGGTTGCGAGGTCCAAGTCGGTCACGATGACGTCGACGTGGGCCAATCGCAGGATGCCCATGGTGTTCCTCTCCGAGTGAGCCGGCTGTGGTGTCTGTCACATTGCGTGAGCCGAAAGTACGCACGTGCAATCCCGCATGGAAGTACGGTGTTCCTCATTGCGGGACGTCTATTTCCGCTCTCGGCACCGGACCCATCAATGCCGGGCAGGGTCGGATTGCACACGGTCCCACCCTTCGTCGGAGGCATGGATATGTCAGAGCACAGTCCGGAGGCAATGCGATCAGCCATGGCCGGGTACGTCTACGGCACCATGCGCGCCTACCTGGACGCGGCCGGTCAACTCCCACCGATTGAACGGGCACGCCTGCCATTGCTGAGCGGAGACAGACTCTCGGTGATCGCCGTCGGCACTCGCTACCTGCACCTGATCGGCACCGGCGAGGCACTTCCGGCACCATCGGGCCAGGAGGTCGCGATCAACGACTCCATCGACGGCACCTCATGGGAGTTGCGCTTCTACGACCCGGTCATCGAGCCCAGCCTGGGACAGGTGGACGAGTCGCAAGGCCCTCGTCCAGATCTCGTGCGAGAAGTTCTCGGTGTTCACACTCACCTCTTCCACCTGGTTATCGCACCCGGGAGCGGTCTCAGCGCCCATCACGCACAACACGCGGGCACCGGTCTCGCGCACTCCCATGCGTCCGCCGACCGGGACTTCCAGACCATGCTCGGGCTGGCCCCGGCGCAGTCCGCCCTTATCCGCGAGATGCGCAGCGCGCACCTGGCCGGCCTGCCCATCGCGCATTCGATGCTCGCCTTGCGCATCGCACCAGGCCTGACCATGCGGAATTCGCACGCACTTGACTCGGACTACCCAGCACTCGACCCGGACACTGCTACCGACTCTCCCGAAGACTATGAGCGGGTCAGAAGGGCAGCGCTCGCCGTGCTCCGAGGGGCCCCGGAGTGACCACGGCTCGCTCCCACTCCACGCTGATGAGCGTGCGCAATGCCGCGCGCCTGCTCAAGGAGTTCTCCCGCGGCAACCGCGAGATGGGAGTCACCGAACTGTCGCGCCGACTCGGCATCGGCAAGAGCACCGCACATCGACTCCTCAGCACCCTTGCCGACGAACGACTCCTCGAGCAAAACCCGGAAACCGGTGGGTACCGACTTGGATTGGCGATGTACGAACTCGGCAACACGGTGTCCCTGCACGCGGACCTGCACGAGGCCTGCTCGGCGGTGGTCGACCAACTGCGCAATGGAACCCGGGAGACAGTTCAGGTCGCCGTCCTCGATGGTCGCGAGGTGGTGTACGTCGAGCGACGGGAGAGCCCGCAGACCCTGCGGCTGTTCGGCCGAGTCGGGCACCGCAATGACGCCCACTGCACAAGCAGCGGCAAACTGCTGCTCGCCTACCTTCCGCCGGCTCGACTCGATGCCCTCCTCGATGGGTGGGTATTGAATGCGCGAACGCCGCACAGCATCACGAAAGTCGATGAGTTGCGCCGCCAACTGGAGGCAATCCGAGCCCGCGGCTGGTCAGAGAACGTCAACGAGGCGGAGATGGGGGTGGCGTCGATTGCCGCTCCCATCAGGAATGGACTCGGTGAGGTCATCGCATCGCTGTCCGTGGCCGGGCCAGTCCAACGACTGAACGGCGACAGCCTGCGTCGCTTCGCCAAGCCATGCACAGAGGCCGCCCTCGCGATCAGTAGGCGACTCGGGTACCACGGTGTCGATTACGGCGGATAGGTTCAACGACGCTCGACTGGCTACCAGCGAGCAGGAAGATGGAGGGAACATGCCACTCATCCAGGTAACAATGCTTGAGGGTCGCACCGTCGAGCAGAAACACCAGCTGATTCGACAGCTCACCGACGCGATGATCAACGTGGTCGGCGGTGACCCCGCCAGGGTGCGGGTGGCCCTCTACGAGGTGAGCAGCGATGAATGGGGCATCGGTGGAGAACCGGTTTCCAAGGTTCGGCCCTCCGGCTGATGCGAATCGCGCCATTGACCGAGCTCGCCGAAGGACGTCCCATCCGGGTGGTGATCGACGAGCAGCCGATTCTGCTGACGGTGGTGGACGGCGAGCCTTACGCCATCAGTGATACCTGCCCACATCGAGGTGCATCACTCTTTGACGGCATCGTCCGGGATGGCTGCGTCACCTGCCCCGCGCACTTCTGGCGCTTCTCCTTGCGCGATGGTTCCAAGCAGGGCGACCCGGGAATCACCGTCACCACCTACCCCTGCACGGTGGAGGACGGCTGGGTTCACGTGGCGGTACCACCGCGGACGAGGGAACTGTCGATGCGCGAGATCCTTCTGGCCCATGCAAGAGGGAGTCAGTAGCCTCACCCATGGACATCTCCGCGAACCTCGCGCTGGCGATGGGCAACCTGACATCTCCCCCGGTGCTCGCCTTCGTCCTTGGCCTCGTCGCCGTATGGATCAAGGCGGATATCCGGCTTCCCGATGCGGCGTACCAGGCAATCTCGATGTACCTGCTGCTGGCAATCGGCCTCAAGGGCGGGGTGGCCCTGCGCGAGAGCGACCCAGCCGAGGTTGTGCAGCCCGTGGCGATCACCCTGCTCCTCGGGATTGCCATTCCGATCGCCGCCTTCGCCCTGCTGCGCTGGATGACTCACCTGGGCGCGACCGACCGAGGGGCCATCGCGGCGCACTACGGCTCAACGTCGCTCGTGACCTTCACCGCTGCCCTGGTCTTCCTCGAGGCAGCCAAGGTCTCCTTCGAGGGCTATGTCGCCACCCTGCTGACCCTGCTGGAAATTCCCGGCATCGTCATCGGCCTCCTTCTTGCCCGCCGTGGGCAGGGATCAACCGCTAGCCTGCGGGCCTCGCTGCACGAGGTTCTGACCAGCAGATCCGTCCTGCTCCTCGCGGGGGGCCTTCTCATTGGCGCCGCCACCGGACCCTCCGGGTACTCCCGCACGGAGCCCTTCTTCGGGGCACTGTTCACCGGAGTCCTCACCCTCTTCCTGTTGGAGATGGGCGCCTTGGCC
This sequence comes from Candidatus Nanopelagicales bacterium, assembly GCA_032117355.1. Taxonomy (GTDB): domain Bacteria; phylum Actinomycetota; class Actinomycetes; order S36-B12; family S36-B12; genus REEB460. Next base: position 2,870 of record JAULZL010000291.1, on the reverse strand, counting down.
GGCCGTCGCCTGCCTGACCTTCGAACCGCAGGCGCCGGACTGATCGCCTTTGCAGTCGCCTTCCCCGTCCTGGCCGGGACGGTTGGTGTCACCGCCGGGATAGTCGCGGGCATGTCCCTGGGCGGTGCCACCGTGCTCGGCGTGCTTTGCGCCAGCGCGTCCTACATCGCCGCTCCAGCGGCCGTTCGACTCGCGCTGCCGGATGCCAATCCCGGCTACTACCTCACGGCCAGCCTGGGCATCACCTTCCCCTTCAACCTCGTTATCGGCATCCCGCTCTACCTGGTTATCGCCGAGACCCTCGCCCCACTGATCGGATGACGCACATGGACAACATGACCGAAACCGGTTCACAGGCGGTAGTGCTGCTGACCATCGTCACTGAAAATGTGTTGGAGTCTCGGCTTACCCGCGATCTCACCTCGTGCGGTGCTCACGGCTGGACAATCACCGACGCCCGCGGGCGCGGCCCGCGCAACCGCCGTGCCAGCGAGCTTGAGGGTGGCAACATCCGAATAGAAACCCTGGTGTCGCCAACAGTGGCATCCGCCATCATGGACGTATTGGCACAGGCCTACTTCACGTCCTACGCCGTCACCGCCTGGACGACGCCCGCAACGGTCGCTCGGCCCGAGCGCTACACCTGAGTTGCTGCCCGGGCCCACACACCTCAATCGGCCCGTCAGGCATCGATGCGGGCGCGGTCAAGCCCGCCAGCACCCTCGACGATGAACTCCTTGCGCGGAGCCACGTCATTGCCCATCAACAGGTCGAACACGGTCCGAGCTGCCTCGGCATCCTTCATGGTGATCCGCCGCAGGGTTCGGTGTGCTGGATCCATCGTGGTCTCCCGCAGTTGGGAGGCATCCATCTCCCCGAGGCCTTTGTACCGCTGAACCGGGTCTTTCACTCGTCGTCCGCGCTTCTCGGCATCCTTCAGCAGAGCCTTCATCTCGGCATCCGAGTAGGTGTACGTCACCTCGTTCGCCTTGGCTCCCGGGTTGATGATCTCAACCCGGTGCAACGGCGGAACCGCGGCGAAGACTCGACCGGCATCAAGCAGTGGCCGCAGGTAAGAGTGAATCAGAGTGAGCAGCAGGCAGCGAATATGCGCACCATCGACATCCGCGTCTGACATCAGGATGACCTTGCCGTAGCGCGCCTGCTCGATGTCGAACGTACGGCCCGAGCCCGCCCCGATGACCTGGATGATGGACGCGCACTCGGCATTCTTCAACATGTCGGAGAGCGAAGATTTCTGAACGTTGAGGATCTTGCCGCGGATAGGCAGCAGGGCCTGGAAGTCCGAGCTGCGCGCCGTCTTGGCAGTGCCCAGCGCACTGTCACCCTCGACGATGAAGAGTTCGCTCGTCAGCACGTCGTCGCTCCGGCAATCGACCAGCTTCGCAGGAAGGGCGGACGACTCCAGGGCCGTCTTGCGACGCTGGACATCTCGGTGTGCGCGCGCCGAGATCCGGGCGCGCATGGCGTTGGCGCACTTGTCGAGCACCGCGCGTGCGGCCGCCTTCTCCCCCCGTGGTGGGGAGGTGAACCAGGCGGCGAGCTCCTTGCTCACAACTGCGCTTACGACCCGAGAGGCTGCGGGGGTCCCAAGGATTTCCTTGGTCTGGCCCTCGAACTGAGGTTCGGGAACCCTTACGGCAACCACCGCAGTCAGGCCTTCGAGAACATCGTCCTTGGTGACGTTGTCCTCGCTTCCGCGCAGCACCTTGGCGGAACGCAGTTGATCGTTCACGACTTTGACGATCGCTCGCTCGAACCCATTGACGTGAGTGCCCCCCTTGGGGGTGGCAATGACGTTGACGAATGAACGTACGTCCGTCTCGTAGCCGGTGTCCCACCGCAGGGCAATGTCCACCGTGAGTTCGCGCTCAAGTTCCTGCGGGGTCATGTGCCCCTTGGCATCAAGCACGGGCACGGTCTCATGGAAGTTCCCCTTGCCCTGAAGGCGAATGACCGAGCACACCGGCTCACCGGAGGACAGCGAGTCGACGTACTCGGCGATACCGCCCTTGTGCTGGAAGGTCTCCTCGAGTAGGTCTGAAGGATCACGCAGGTCGCGGACCACGATCGTCAGGCCGGGAACGAGAAAGGTGCTCTGCTGCGCCCTTTCGCGCAGCGCCGCGCGGTCGTAGCGGGCGTCCTTGGTGAAGACTTGCGGATCCGCCCACCAGCGAACCCTGGTTCCCGTGCGAGTGCGCGGCACCTTGCCCACTACCCGAAGGCCGCCCTTGCGGGCGAAGCCAGCTTCCGGGCCCGTCTCGTCAAACACACCTGGGACTCCCCTGCGGAAGGAAATCGCGTGGACCTTGGCCCCACGATCCACCTCGACATCCAGTCGTGCGGACAGAGCGTTCACCACCGATGCCCCCACGCCATGCAGTCCGCCCGAGGCCGCATAGGAGCCCCCGCCGAACTTGCCCCCGGCATGCAGACGGGTCATCACAACCTCGACGCCGGTCAGCTTTGTCTTGGGTTCGATGTCCACCGGGATCCCGCGGCCGTCATCACCCACCTCGGCGGAGCCGTCTGGAAATAGCGTGACCTGGACGTGCCGGCAGTGGCCGGCGATGGCCTCGTCCACCGAGTTGTCGAGGATCTCCCACAGGCAGTGCATCAGGCCGCGGCCGTCGTTAGAGCCGATATACATCCCGGGGCGCTTGCGGACGGCATCAAGGCCTTCCAGCACGGCAAGGCTCTTGGCGGAATACGCGTCCGGTGCGACGCCCTTTACGGGCCCTGTCTTTCCTGCCCGTGCAGCCATGTCCGGCAACCTACCGGTGGACGCCCCCCGGCCCCGACACCGTGATGCGTGTCGGTGGGGGTGCGCGCAGTGCGGGCTACTCGGT
>JAULZL010000290.1:0-2608 GCA_032117355.1 Candidatus Nanopelagicales bacterium | reverse complement strand
GTGACATCACCGCCGCCTCATCAAGTTTCTCATAGGCCTTCCTCATCTCGTCCCACTCCGGCGTCCCGCGCCAGCGCCACTCCTTATCGTGATCCCGTGCAGTGCGTGGGACCGCAGCGGTCAACGGGAGACACACGAGGCTGGCGATCAGAAGCAGCAGGCACGTTGGAAAACCAGTGCCGGAATCGGATGAGGGTCGAAGGGGGCCGCGAGCGGGTCCTGACCTGGGGGGAGTTCTAGAATTCACCGAGATAGGCAACTGATTACCCATCTTTTTGATAAAATCAATCGATTCCGGGCGACCTGTCAGCAATGGAATCAGCAACAGCCAACACGCCCACTCCACAATGACCGCACAAACCAACTCGGCCGAGGCGATGCCGGAGGATGTGACCTCCGAGCTGAACTGAGACTTTGAAGCGTCGCTGACGGGATCGACGGAGATTCCAGCACTAATGTCGGTGTGGCAGTCCGGGGCCATCAGCCGGGACACGCTGCTGCACAACTTCCGCACGGGTGAAATCCTCCCGACCACCGAACCAAGAGCCATAGCCCAGACCTCCCCGAAAGCATTAGCCAAAACTCGCCTCATCTTCGCTATAAATGATAAAAGAGGGCATAAATGGGTGATCCCTTTAGTAAACAATATCAAGAACTGACCCCTTTATGACCCCTTTATACCCCTTTACAGGCGCCCCTCATCGGTCGGGTGCTGACCGGAGGGAGTTCTTGGCCGCTTCGGCACCGCCGCACGACGAGCAACCGCGATGTGAGCTGGCTGCAGGAATGCTCGACCGCACCGAAACGCAGACCCTCTTCCGGCGCTTCAAGTCGAGAGAAACGGCTGCGTCACGGTGACCGGCAGGTCCGGCGTGGCGCCGGGCTGGGTGCAGACAAAGGCCGCGATGTCGGTAGCCCGGCGCTGGATCTCCTGGATAGGCCATCCGCGCAGGATTCCCAACACGAACGCGGCGGTGAAGGCGTCGCCGGCCCCGACCGCATCGCGGACCTCGACCCGACGTCCTGGCTCGAAGGTCCATTGACCTTCCCGAAACACCCGACTTCCCTGGGCCCCCAAGGTCAGCACCACGGTGTGGAGTCCAAACTGCCCCGCCAGGGCAGCCAACTGCTCCTCGGCCGAGCCGGTGAGACCAAACTGTCCGGCTAGGTCCACAAGCTCGGTCTCGTTCAACTTGAGGACATTGGCCATCCGGAGGGAGTCCTCGATCCCCTGCGCGGTGTAGAACGGGGCCCGGAGATTGATGTCGCAGATGCGGAGTGCGGCGGGAGAGACCGATTCCACGCACCGGCGAACCACCTCGCGCGACGCTGGACTGCGCTGGGCGAGGGTCCCAAAACAGATGGCATCCGCCTTGGCGATACGAGAGAGGTGCTCGGCGTCCACCATCAGATCATCCCAGGCCACCGCCTCCTGGATGCGGAAATGCGGTTGGCCCTCAGGGGAGAGCTTCACCGCGACGGTGCCGGTCGGACGGATGGGATCGAGGGTCACGGCCCTGAGGTCGAGTCCCCGATCTGCCAGCAGACGAAGGGCGTCTACTCCGAGGGCATCGCTGCCGAGTCGGGAGACCAGCGTCACCTCGGCTCCCAGGGCCCGGGCATGACCGGCGAAATTGGCCGGGGCTCCACCCAACTGGGGACCGTCGGGCAAGAGGTCCCAGAGAACCTCCCCCACGCTGACGATTCGGGATTTCATTTTCATTCGGCCTCGATGCCGAGGCGCTTCTGAATTTGCTCGAGCGAGGCTCCCTTCGTCTCCGGAACCATCACCTTCACCCAGACTAGGTGGAGAACCATCATACCGCAGAAGAAGAGGAACACCGATCCGGGCGCGAAGGCTTCAACCATCTTGGGAAAGAACGTGGTGAGAAGCGCGGCGAAGATCCAGTGCGTGAAGCTGCCGAGGGTTTGTCCGCCGGCACGCTGGCGGTTGGGGAAGATCTCGGAGATCAGCACCCAGATGACGGCCCCCTGCCCCACCGCATGGGCGGCTATGAAGGCGAAGATGCAGGCCGGCACGATGTCAAAGTGCCGCGTGTAGAAGGCCCAGGACGCCAGGCCCAGCGAGGCGATGTAGCCGAAGGAACCGATGTAAAGCAGCGTGCGCCGTCCCAGCCGGTCGATCAGCCAGAGACCGACGAAAGTGAACACGAGGTTGGTCACGCCGATTCCCACCGACTGAAGCAACGCCGCCTTCGAGCCCAGTCCTGTCATCTCGAAGATGCGCGGGGCGAAGTAGAGGATCGCGTTGATGCCCGACATCTGGTTGAAAAACGCGACGAGGAAGGCCAGGGCCACGGGCACTCGAAGCCGCCAGGTCCAGAGGGTTCCCGTCCCGGTCTTCCCCACTGAAGCGCTGGCAATGGCGTCGGCCTGCGCTTCCAGGTCGGTCTCAGACGCTCCGGGATGGATCAGGCGGAGGACCTCCAGCCCGCGAGGGCGGTCTCCTTTGTGGCCCAGCAGCCAGCGCGGGCTTTCCGGGATGCCCAGGCAAAGGATGGTGTAGGCGATGGACGGAAAGACCGCGATCCCGAGCATCCAGCGCCAGGCGTTCTCTCCGGTCCCCGCGAGAACGCCTGGCGCTGGA
>JAULZL010000289.1:0-17346 GCA_032117355.1 Candidatus Nanopelagicales bacterium | reverse complement strand
AGCCGTCCGGACGGTCGCCGTGATTTCGATCCGGTCGTCGTGGACAACGAGGTCGACGTCGACCCCGTGGATGGCAATCGGATGGCACAGCGGGATGAGGTCCGGGGTTCGCTTGGCAGCCTGGATCCCCGCGATACGGGCAACGGCAAGCACGTCGCCCTTCGGCATCTCCCCGCCCCGGATGAGTTCGATCACCCGAGGAACGATCACGACTGTGCCGGTTGCCGTGCCCTGGCGGACGGTCACCTCCTTGGCGGTGACGTCCACCATCCGCGCCTCGCCCTTGTCGTCAAGGTGGCTGAACTGCTCGTCCGTCATGTCCTTGACTCCCGGTCATCCATTGCGCAGGTCATAGACCTGCACGCGATCGTCGTCATTGACCCGCGCCTGCTCGGCTGGCACCACGATCAGGCAGTTCGCCTGGGCCAGGCCGCCGATGGCATGCGAGCCGGCGATCCCCACTGGCTCGACAACCAGATCCTCGTGCCCGGTCAAGTGGCCCCTCATGAACTGCACCTTGCCCGCAGGCGAGTCGAACCCGGCGAGGCAACGTGCGTGCATAGTCGGTCGCTCGACCGATGCCATTCCCCGCAGGGCAAGAATCACCGGACGGACGAATGCCTCGAATGAGACGTACGAACTGACCGGATTCCCCGGCAGGGTGATGATCGGAATCTCCCTCTCGCCCACATGGCCGTGACCCTGGGGCATGCCCGGATGCATTGCCACCTTTGTGAAGGACACCGTGCCTAGGCGGCTGAGCACCGCCTTGACGGTGTCGTACGCACCCATGCTGACGCCGCCGCTGGTGATGACCAGATCGGCTCGGTGCAACTGGCCCTCGATCGCAGTCAGGAAGGCCTCGTCCTCGTCGATGACCGGGCCAACCCGATAGGCGAGAGCCCCGGCTTCCTGGACCGCGCTCATCAGCATGTAGCCATTGCTGTCGGTGATCAGTCCTCGGCGCAGCGGCGTACCCGGTTCAACCAGTTCACTTCCGGTCGACACAACCACGACGCGGGGGCGCGGGTGGACGAGCACGTCTGCCTTGCCGACGGCCGCAAGGACTCCGATCTGTCGGGAGGTCAACTCAGTGCCCGCGGACACCACCACCTCGCCAAGGGTCACATCGGAGCCGGCCCGACGAATACAGGCATGCAGGGGAACGGCGTCCCTGATGGTGACGACGTCTGTTCCCCCGTCGGTCAACTCGACCGGTACGACACCATCGGCTCCATCCGGCATCGGTGCGCCGGTCATGATGCGGATGGCCGTCCCAGGCCGAACCTCGGCCGATGCCCGAAATCCAGCCGGGACGTCGTCGATCACAGTTAGCCGTACGGGCTGATCGGCCGTTGCCCGCTCGATGTCCTCCACGCGGATCGCATACCCATCCATCGCGGAGTTGTCGAAGGAGGGCAGGGGCCACGGCGCACGCACATCAGCGGCGAGAACGCAGCCGTGGGCGTCGAGGATCGGCAGATCGAGGGGCGCAAGTGCCGTGACGCCATTGAGCACCTGCTGGCGATAGGCGGCAACGCTAAGCACGGTTGGAGCCTAGGAGCGCGGGCCCGAAACCCGGGTGGCAGGGTGCCTACGGCGCGTTTCGAAATCCACGAGTGCGCTGACAACGAAGCGGTGCCCTACCCTTCCGACATGGAGCAGGTACAGGTCCACCTGTTCGCCGCGGCCCGCGCGGCGGCCGGTTGCCCGGTCGTGACGGTCGATGCGGGGAGCCTGCGCGAGGTGCTCGACAACGCCTGCGTGGCAGCACCGGGTCTTGCAGACGTTCTTCCGCGCTGCAGTTTCCTGATCGATGAGGTCGCCGCCCATGGAGACCACGACGTGGTCCCTGCGGGCGCTCGCGTAGACGTCCTTCCCCCATTCGCCGGAGGCTAGTTCCGCCGGTCTGCTGTCATCCGCCGATGGCGCTCATGGGTCGCGCCGGCTGAAGGAAGCCGGGGTCGTTGATCCCGTGGCCCGGAAGCTTGGCGATAACTGACGCGCCCAGAAGGCGCGCAATGCGGTCGCGAACCTCGGCTTCGCTGATGTTCGGGTCCCGCAGGGCAGCGCGCAGGTCTGTCTCATCGCGGGCGAACAGGCAGTTGCGAACCTGGCCGTCCGCCGTGAGTCGAAGCCGGTCACATGCCGCACAGAAGGGCTTCGAGACGCTGGCAATGATGCCCACCGTGGCCGGACCCCCATCTACGGTGAACTCCTCGGCCGGGGCCGAGCCACGAGTTGGCACCGCGACAAGGTCGAACTCGGCAGAGAGAGTCTCGAAGATGTCCTCTGCCGTCACCATGGACGATCTCTCCCACGCACCCTGGGCATCCAGGGGCATCTGCTCGATAAACCGCAGGCTCCAGCCGTGCTCGATCGCATGCCGCAGCATGGGCACCGCTTCGTCATCGTTCACGCCACGCATGAGGACGGTGTTCACCTTCACAGGCAAGAGTCCGGCCTGCTTGGCAGCCTCGATCCCCACCAGGACATCAGCGTGCCGATTCCGGAAGGTCAGCTTCGCAAACCGCTCCGGGTCAAGGGTGTCCAGGCTGACGTTCACCCGACGAAGTCCGGCGTCCTTCAGCGGCTGGGCAAGAGTGGCCAGCCGCAGGCCATTCGTGGTCAGGGCAATCGAGGGGGCATCGGGAAGCGCGGCGATCCGGCCCACGATGTCGACGATGTCCGGCCGCAACAGCGGCTCACCGCCGGTGAGCCGGACTCCGGTGACGCCCTGCTGGACGGCAACCTCAATGATCACCATGAGTTCATCCGTTGTGAGCAGGTGATCACCCGGCAACCAGTCCGCGAAGTCATTCGGCATGCAGTAGGTGCATCGAAGATTGCACCTGTCAGTCAAGGAGACCCGCAAATCGCGGTGCTGACGGCCAAAGGTGTCGATCAGGCCCGTCATGCGCAGTTCACCCATTCGTCCGTCCCATCATCGAAGACCTGGTGCTTCCACACGGGCAGTCGCTCCTTGGTCAGGTCTACCAATGCACTGCAGGCCGTGAAGGCCGCTGCTCGGTGCATCGATGAAACCACTGCGATGAGGGCGGCATCGCCGATCTCGAGGCTTCCCACTCTGTGGGCCACCGCCAGTCCGAGGACATCAAAACTCTCTTCGATCTCAGCAGCGACCTGGGCCAGCACCCGCTGAGCACTCGGATGGCCCTCATAGTGCAGTTCGCGAACCTGCCGACCGTGGTCGACATTGCGGACGTCACCACTGAAGGTCACGACTGCACCGGCGCGCTGGTCACGCACCAGGTCGATCATCGACTGGAGGTCCAGCGGACGATCCACCACCTCGACCAAACGCGTCACGCTCACCGCGTCATTATTGGGGTCCGACGGGTCACGGGCGACCAGAACGGGAAGGGAAGTGATGACCGCCTCACGAAGAACCGCCGGACTCGTGCTCGCGGCCGGGTCAGGGACCCGGTTCGGGGGTCCGAAGGCACCGGTGCTCGTCGAAGGCGAGCGGCTGGTCGATCGTGCGGTGCGCGTCCTTCAGGCGGGCGGCTGCTCACCAGTCCTGGTCGTCCTCGGGGCCTGGCAGGGCGAGGTTTCTGGCGCGATCACCGTGGTCAATCCGAAGTGGGCCACCGGCATGGGTTCCTCCCTCAGCGTCGGGCTGCGATCACTCCTTGAGGATCCCCTGTGGGCAGAGGTGGAGGCCGTGCTCATCACCCTGGTCGACTTACCTGGGTTGACCAGCACCGCGGTTGAGCGAGTGATCGCCGTCGACGCCGACCTGGTCGCGGCCACCTACGCGGGCGAGCGCGGTCACCCGATCCTGTTTGCCCGCAAGCACTGGAGCGCGGTTGCGGAATCTGCGCAAGGGGACGCCGGGGCCAGGAATTTCCTCCGCGGGCGCACCGACCTCGCCTATATAGACGTGGGAGATATTGCGAGCGGGACGGACGTCGATCGTCCGGAGGACCTCCCCGGAAGGTAGGGCAGGATGCCCAGGTGCAGGTCCTCGGCTGGTTGAAGCCCTCCCGATCCGTACCCGTGACCAGGTGGCGTTCAGATCGCCGCTGGACGGGTCGGCCGCGGACACTTGGAGCGCTCTTCCTGGGCTTGTGCATGTACGGCGCGGGGGACGGATTCATGGTGGCTTCGGGTCTAGGCGTCGGCCCATGGACCGTCCTCGCCGAGGGTTTGACGACCCGGCTTTCCCTGACGATCGGAGCCGCGACCTTCATCGTGAGCACCCTGGTACTTCTGCTGTGGATTCCACTTAGGGAGCGTCCCGGATTGGGGACGATCTCGAACATCATCCTCATTGCCACCTCACTGCAGGTGACCGTGAATCTGCTCCCCAAACCCGGGACCGTCCTTGCCCCGGTGTACGTGATCCTCGGCATTGCCCTGATCGGCCTCGGCAGCGGCTTCTACCTCACGGCCAACCTGGGCCCCGGGGCTCGCGATGGACTGATGACGGGCATCCACCACCGGACCGGCTGGCCAGTCGTCCGAATTCGCCTCGGTATCGAGGTGATCGTCCTCGCGATCGGCTGGGCCCTTGGCGGCACAGTCGGGATCGGAACGATTGCCTTCGCCCTGTTCATTGGTCCGTCGGTTGGCTACGGCCTCATGCTGGTCGGCCGGCTCGGCCGGGTGCCCGGCGAGACGCGGGCTTACGTTGAGGAGCAGCAGTTCCCCGAGCTGGACGCTTAGCTCCGCCACCGCTCCCGCCACCTGTGCGGCCATAGGACCGGCCGCCGCCGGAGGATCGGGGTGCGCGTGAGGAGGGCCTTTCCCGCGGCGGGGTCCAGGCAATTCCGGACGGCTCCTGGGCTCCGGTCACCTCGATCAGGTGAGCGTCACCCGGCCGGATCCGCTTAACCTGCGGCTGCACTCCCGCCTTCGAGGTAAGGGAGGAAACCTGCCGTTGCTGATTGGGGGCAGCCAGGGTGACGACCGTGCCGGACTCACCCGCGCGGGCCGTCCGGCCGGCACGGTGCAGGTAGTCCTTCGCATCCGCAGGCGCATCGACATGGACAACCAGCGAAATCCCGTCAACGTGGATACCACGGGCAGCCACGTCCGTGGCGACCAGTGCGGGGGTCAGGCCCTCGCGGAAGGCATTGAGGGTCCGAGTGCGGACCGCCTGCGACTTGCCACCGTGCAGTGCACCCGCAGCAATCCCCTGCGAGGTCAGGTGATCGGTGAGCCGATCGACACCCGCCTGGGTGCGTACAAAGAAGATCGTGCGGCCGTCGCGGGCTCCGATCTGGGCCGTCACCTGCTGCTTGTCAGAGGGATGAACGATGAGTACGTGGTGGTCCATCGTCTCGACCGAAGCGCTGACCGGGGCCAGCGAATGCCTCGCCGGATTACGCATGTAGGCCTTGGTGAGCGTGTCGACGTCACCGTCGAGGGTCGCACTGAAAAGCAGCCGCTGACCACCCGAGCGGGTGAGGTCCAGGATCTCTCGAACAATCGGCAGGAAGCCCATGTCGGCCATTTGATCGGCTTCGTCGAGGACGGTGATGGCGACCTCCGACAGGTCAAGGGAGCCGCGATTCACCAGGTCCACCAGGCGACCCGGGGTCGCAACGAGGATGTGCACCCCGCGATCGATGGCCTGAATCTGCTTGGAGTACGGCATCCCGCCGGCAATCAGCCGAATCCGAAGGCCGGCTGCGTCCGCTAGAGGTGATAGGCCGTCGCTCACCTGCATCGCGAGCTCCCGGGTCGGGACGAGCACCAGGCCTAGGGGCTGCTGCGGAATGGCCCGACGACCCGACAACCGGGTAATCATGGCCAGGCCGAAGGCGAGGGTCTTGCCGGAACCAGTCTGAGCGCGCGCCAGAACGTCCCGGCCGGCAATGGAGTCCGGAAGGGTCTCGGTCTGGATGGCAAACGGTTCCGTCACCCCGGCGCGATTGAGGGCGGCGACGAGATTTTGGGGCACACCAAGTTCAGCGAATGACACGGAAGACATGCGAATCCAATCGACGAGACAAGCGTGTCTCGAAAGCGAACGTGGATCGCGATGGTGCCAAGACTCGCAAGCGGGTGCTAAACACCCAGGAAGACCGCTGCGGCGCAACGGATGAGCCAACGGTACGCCACCATCGCCCGATCCGGAAATCCATCACCCGGGCCGACGCACACCAGCACGTAGGCTCCGGGCGTGACCGAAGCGATGGAGGTCGTTCAACCGCCCAAGAAACCGAGCCGACGGCGGACGATCATCACGGTCATCGTCGGCCTCGTGATCATGGTGGCCATCTTCGCGGTGCTGTTCCCGCAACTCAACGGTTTCCAGCAGGCTCTCGTCAAGGTGGCCGACATGCCACCTGCGTGGATTCTCGTCCTGGTCATCACGGGGATCATCAATATCGTCGTGTATCCGATCACGGCGATCGCCGCCATCCCCTCCCTGGGATATCGCGCGGCGTTCGTCAATCGTCAGGCTGGCTTCCTGGTGAGCAACATCATCCCTGGGGGCGGCGCCATCGCTGTCGGCACGCAGTACTCCATCCTGGCTCGATACGGGGTAGGCAGCGCACTTGCCGCTGCCGCCGTTTCGGCCGACGCCATCTGGACGTACCTACTCACCCTGGGCTTCCCATCGATCGCCGTGACGCTGCTCGTCATCGAGGGCCGGTCAACAGCCGGATACACCACGGCAGCCGCTATCGGCCTGTTTGTCGTGGTCATCTCCCTCGCTGTCATCATCACCGCCCTGCGCAGCGAAGAGGGTGCGCACCGCGTCGCCCGCTTGGCGCAGCGCCCGGTGCATGCGGCCATGCGAATCGTCAAGAAGCCCGCACCTGACCTCGATGCCACGATGCTGGAGTTCCACCATCACGCAGCAACCATGGTCGGGACCCGTTGGAAGCAACTGACGGCGACCAACCTGCTGGCACAGGCCGCCCCACTTCTCGTCCTCTGGGCAGCACTTGCCGGGTTGGGCGCGTACCCACAGCCCCTCACCCTGGTCGAGATCTTCGCCGCCTACTCAATCGCGTTGCTCCTCACGAGCTTTCCCATCACCCCCGGTGGCCTCGGGACGGTCGATGCCGCACTCGTGGGACTGCTCATTGCGTTCGGCGTTGATTCGTCCATCGCCATAGCAGCCGACCTGATCTGGCGACTTGTGTGGTTCCTTCCGCAACTGCTCGTAGGCCTCGGCGCTTTCGGTATCTATTGGTGGGATCAACGACGCGAAACGAGGAGGGCTCATGAGCAGCACGCCCATGCAGGTTGAGGTCTGGTCCGATGTCGTCTGCCCGTGGTGCTACATCGGGAAGCGTCGACTCGAGCAGGCGTTGGCATCAGTCGACTACCCGGTAGAGGTGATCCATCGCGCCTTCCAATTGGACCCGGCTGCAACCACAGAGGGTCGACGAACCCTTGAGGTGATCGCCGCGAAGTACCGCCTCTCGGCAGCCGATGCTACGAGCATGATGGCCAATGTCGAGCAGGTGGCGGCATCCGTCGGACTCGACTACCACCTCGAGGAGACAGTGAGCGGGAACACCCGCGACGCCCACCGAGTCCTGCTTTGGGCTCAGGAACAGGGCAAGGCAAACGATCTCCTCGAGAGCCTCTACTCAGGGTACTTCGAGCAGGCCCGACCGATCTTCACCGCCGAAGAGTTGATGCCCCTCGTCGCCTTCGCCGGCCTTGACGTAGCGGCGGCGCTCGACATGCTCGGATCGGATGCCTACGTCGAACAGGTGCGTGCTGATCAGGAACTTGCCGCGTCCTTTGGTGCGACGGGAGTTCCCTTCTTCGTCTTCAATCGCCAGTACGGGATCTCCGGCGCGCAGCCTTTGGAGGCGTTTGAACAAACCCTGCGCAGTGCGGCCCAGTCTCCGTGAGCGCACGCATCTGGCTGATCAGGCACGGTGAAACACCATGGAGTAGGGAGATGCGCCACACCGGCCGAACCGACATCGCTCTCCCGGACAATGGCCGCCAACAGGCGAAGGCTGCCAGCCACCTCCGCCCTGGTTCTGTGCAGTCCGCTGGAACGTGCCCGCCACACCGTCGAGTTAGCAGGCCTTCAACGGGCTGAGTATCTCGCCGACCTTCTCGAGTGGGACCACGGCGCATGGAAGGGCCCTGAGCCTCGGGCCAGACCCCTCTTGGCGCTAGATCCGGCGCATGTCTCAGCTACGAGTTTCGAGCGAGAGCGGCACGTGATCCCGCAGTAGAACGACTGAGTGGCCGCACCCGAGGAGTACAAACAATCCATCCGTCTGGGATGAACTAGCGTCAATCCATGGATATCGACCCAGCGTTGCGCCGCCAACTGCGCCTGTCCATCTTCCTTCAATCAGGTGCCGGCATCATGCTGGCGATCGCATGCGTGGTTCGCATCGTCACCAGCGGGGTTGACGCACTGGCTCTCGTCTTTGGCGTCGGGGCGCTTCTCGCGGGTGGGCTCGCCTGGTACATCAGGGCCCGGCTCGCTTCCGCGGGCGGGTCGTCCTAGTATCTGGCCACAACCTGGGGAGCTTGCGAGATCGGCAGGCTGAGAGGGTGGGCGCTCCCATCGACCCGATGAACCTGATCTGGGTAATGCCAGCGTGAGGGATGGGATCACTTCATGTTCAATATTTCGTTTGCCAGCCGCACCTCTGCCATCTCGGCGATGCTCGTCATCTGCGCGGCTCTCTCCGCATGTGCTGCGTCTCCGCAGGCTGGTGATGCGGTGCCGAGCTCTGCCAGCCCCGCGAATGAGGCTCCCGAGCCCGGTTCAACGGTGCGCCTGCTCACCCACGACTCATTCGTCCTCAGCGAGCAGACAATTGCAGACTTCAAGGCCAAGACCGGCCTAGACCTGCAGGTCGTGACGGCAGGTGACGCTGGCTCGATGGTCGCCGGGGCGATCCTTGCCGCGGGCCAGCCGACCGCGGATGTCTTGTTCGGTGTTGACAACACACTCGCGGCCAGGGCCATCGATGCGGCAACTTTCGAGCCCTATCGGCCCGCTGGGTTGACTGACCTGAATCCCGCCCTACTTCCAGGGGACGGGGTCCTCACCCCGATCGACTACGGGGATGTTTGCGTCAACGTGGACGACGGCTGGTTCACGAAGGCTGGAATCCCCGCCCCGAGCACTCTGGCGGACCTCACTGATCCGATCTACCGAGATCTTCTGGTAGTCCAGGACCCGGCGACTTCCTCACCAGGGCTCGCCTTCCTGTTGGCAACGATCAGCAGATATCCCGACTCCTGGACCGACTACTGGTCGGCCCTGCTCAACAACGGGGTCAAGGTGGCCGGATCCTGGTCAGACGCCTACCTCGGCGACTTCACCGCAGGAGGGGGCGGTGGCGATCGTCCGCTCGTAGTTTCGTACGCAACCAGCCCACCGGCCGAGATCGTGTACGCCGAAGACCCCAAGCCGACAAAGCCATCCACCTCGGTGATGACGGACGGGTGCTACCGACAGGTCGAGTACGCCGGCGTCCTCGCAGGAGCGGCCAACCCTGCCGGTGCCCGCGCTGTGATCGACTGGCTGATCTCTCCAGAGGTGCAGCAGGACATCCCCCTCAACATGTTCGTCTTCCCCGCCCGCACGGGTACGGCCTTGCCGCAGGTGTTCACCGACTTCGCCGCCGCGGTTGACAAGCCCCTGCAGTTACCTGCCGCCGACGTGGCCCAGCAACTTCCCGAATGGCTGGACTCATGGGGGACGGTGATGGGCCGCTGAATGAGCCGCGCTGGCTGAGCTGGGCCTGGACCATCCCGGCAGCCTTCCTGCTGGCCTTCCTCGCCGTTCCCGCGGCCATGGTGGTGCGGCACGCGCTTGATCCAGCTGCCCTGGACTCACTCGGGAGCCTGACAACCTGGCGCATCGCGGGCCTGGCCGCCGCCCAGGCTGCAATCAGCACCGTGCTCGCCCTGGCAGTCGGGATCCCACTGGCCAATGTCGTCTCGCGATATCGGTATCGCGGACGCGCCCTGGCCCAGGCACTGCTCACCGTGCCCTTTGTCCTGCCGACGGTGGTCGTCGCCTTGGCCCTGAAGCAACTATTGGGGGGTGGCTCGGGCTTCGTCCTCGTCGTGCTCGCGCACGCCTTCGTGAACCTGGCCGTGGTGGTGCGCATCGTCGGCTCTCAGTGGGTTCAGCTGGACGGCAGAGCCGAGGTGGTCGCCCGAACCCTGGGTGCCAGCAGCTGGACGGCCTTCCGGACGGTGACCGTGCCCATGCTGCGTCCAGCCATCGCCTCCAGCGCCGCGGTCGTGTTCACCTTCTGTTTCACCTCCCTCGGCATCGTCTTGCTGCTCGGTGACGCATCCACCCGAACCCTGGAAGGTCAGGTACTTCGCCGGACCTCCGTGCTACTGGACTTCCCAGGTGCTGCCGCCCTGGCAATCGTCCAACTCGTGATCGTTGCCGTGGTGCTGGTGCTGGGCGCCCGAGCGGGCCGCGCAGCTCAGCAGCCAATGCACGCACGAGGGCTTCGGCCACTGCCATCGCGGATGCTGGCCCGGGCCACCGTGCGGGCCACCGCCCTTGTCGCGGTACTGCTGGTTCTGGCGCCGCTGGCCGCCTTGGTCGTTGCCTCGGTGCGGTCCTCGAACGGTTGGACCGCGTCCTGGTGGACGATGCTGGGGTCGATCGACGCCGGCACCACCCGAGTCGGCTCACCTCTGGAGGCCCTGCGTACCTCGGCCTCGTTCGCACTGATCACCGCCGTCATCGCGAGCATCATCGGAGGATGTGCGGCTATTGCCGTACTCGGCCATCGAATCGGCCGGGTCACCGCAGTGCTGGCGATTGCTCCCCTGGGCATCTCCGCCGCGACCATTGGCCTTGGCACCTTGCTTGCCTACGGGCGGCCACCCGTTGACCTTCGCGGCAGCGGCCTGTTGGTGCCCATGGCCCACGCACTGGTAGCCGTCCCGCTGGTCGTCGCCGTTGCTGCGCCAGCTCTGCGATCAGCCGACCCACGGCTGACCCAGGTGGCGGCGACCCTGGGTGCACGTCCCACCCGTGCCTTCGCAACCGCCTACGGGCCGATCCTCGCCGTGGTGATGGTCGCTGCTGCCGGACTGGCCGCCGCGGTGTCCCTCGGTGAGTTCGGAGCTGCTTCATTCCTGGCCCGGGAGGGCTCGCCTACCGTCCCCGTCCAGATCGTTCGACTACTTGGCCGACCAGGTGAGCAGTCCCTTGGATCGGCGAGTGCCCTGGCCGTCGTGCTGACCATCGCGACGCTGGTCCTCGTGCTGGCGGTCGATGCCCTCGGTCGACGTGCCCAGGGAATTCCGTCCTGGAGGAGCGCATCATGAGCGGACTGAGGCTTGACGGCCTGGCAGTGGGCTACCGGCAGCCGATTGTCACCGGGATCGACCTGGAGGTGTGCCCCGGCGAGGTGGTGGCGATCCTCGGTGCAAGTGGAAGCGGGAAGTCAACCCTGCTGAGTACCATCGCCGGGACGCTCACCCCGCTCGCTGGCCGGGTTCTTCTTGACGAGCAGGATGTCACCCATCGTCCCGTGAACCGACGTCAGATAGGGATCGTGTTCCAGGAGCCATTGCTCTTCGGGCACCTCGATGTACTCGGCAACATCGGCTACGGACCCCGCCGCCAAGGTGCCACAAGGGCGGCTGCAGCACAGCGGGCCCGATCCCTACTCGATTGGGTTGGCCTGACCGAACTTGCCCACCAGCCGGTGAGCCAGCTTAGCGGCGGTCAGGCCCAGCGGGTCGCCCTCGCGAGGGCAGTGGCAGCAGAGCCAAAGGCCATGCTTCTCGATGAGCCGTTCAGCGCCCTGGACACCGACCTGCGAACCCGCCTGGCATCCGATGTCTCCACCAGGCTGCGCGAGCAGGGGATCTGCACGATCCATGTGACCCATGACCTGCAGGAGGCCAAGGCGATCGCCGATCGGATCTGGATTCTTCAGCCAGGAGTGCCGGGAGAACCAGCAAGCCTGGTCGAGAAGCCGCAGAACTAGGCTCCAAGCCCCTCGCCTGCAAGGAGCCACCATGGTCACGCAGTCCCCGACGATCGCGGTCATCTTCACCAGCACCCGTACCGCAGACCACCAGGATGAGTACCTCGCGACTGCCGATGAGATGGATGCCCTCGCGCAACAGCAGCCGGGCTACCTGGCCATCGAATCGGTGCGTGATCCTGAAACCAGGCGAGGTATCACCATCAGCTACTGGCAGGACGAGGCGTCGGCTACAGCCTGGAAGCAGATTGCCGCCCATCGCCATGCACAACTTCGGGGACGTACCGACTTCTACCAGGATTACACGGTGACGGTCACCCAGGTGTTGCGCTCCTACAGTTTCAGTCGCTGAAGGTCACCGTGAGCGGAGCATGATCGCTCCAACGCTCGGCGTAGGTCGCCGCTTTGCCGACCTCTGCCTGGACAGCATGCTCGGCGAGACCGGGGGTGGCGATGACGTAATCAATTCGCCAACCGCCGTCAGTGTCGAAGCCACGGCCACGCCAGGACCACCAGGTGTACGGACCAGGGCCGTCACCGCCAAGTCGACGTCCCAGATCGACCCACTGGCTCTCGAACCAGCGATCGAGGTAGGCACGCTCCTCGACGAGGAAACCGGCCTTGCCTCGGTTGCCCCGCCAGTTCTTGATGTCGACTTCATGATGGGCGACATTGAAGTCACCGCAAACAACGACATGACCCTTGCGCCTTGCCGCCCGCGCACGCAGCTTGGCGAGCCGCGCGTCCATCGATTCGAGGAATTCGAACTTTTCGACCTGCTTGGGAGTATCGACCTCACCGGTATGAACGTAGGCGGAAACCACGGTGATCGACCCGAAGGAGGTTGCGAGGTCGATCTCGACCCAACGCCCGAGGCCATCGAGAACGGGGTCACCGGTGGGCTCCTCCTTGCGCGTCATTGGTTCACGCGTCAGAACCGCCACCCCGGCACGACCCAGCTGAGGGGCCGGGGCGTGCGCCACGTGATACCCGGCAAGCGGGGACGAAGACAAGGCCTCGTGCAATTGCTCATGGGTCGCCCGCACCTCCTGCAGGCACAGCACATCAGGCCCGGCCTCCCCCAGCCATTCCAGCCCCCCACGGCGCTGTGTCGCTCGGATGCCGTTGACGTTCGCAGTAAGAATGCTCAGCACACGCGAATGGTGTCAGACGGGCGAACACTCCCCGAGCGCTCAGCAGTGCCAGCGACCACCGTGCCAGTGCTTCGCACCGGAACTAACTCCTCGCCAGTTATGGATCGTGCTGAATGCGGCGTCCTGCCAGTAGCGCGGCCACTTGTTCGCAGGCGTCTTTCGAAGGGTCGCGAGGACGGCCTTGGCCTGCTCGGTGCCGAGAACTGTGCGGTGCTCGGGCAGCATCATCCAGGTGGCTCCACGCGCAAGGGCTGAGGACATTTGATAAGCGCCTCGGTAGCCGCTACGCGAGATCGAGAAGTAGTGACCATTGCTCTCTCGCTTGACGATGCAGCGCCTCTTCGTCTCCAGGGAGGGCCGGAAATACCGGCCGCGATACAGACTCGATTCAACCCCGTTGAGGTCTTTGGTCTGGACGGAGTGGGTGGTGAAGTGAAGCATTCGCTGCTCCCCGGTCAACCGGGCCCCGCGAACGACGGCAGCACTGGGTGCCACCTCAACCTTTGTGGTGTCTGCCAGGGGTAAGGGCTGACCCGAACTTTCGGGTTGCTCAGCCGTAGCGGATGGTGCTGATGTGACGACCGCGGCGCCGAGCATGATGCCGACGATGGACGATCGAATAGCAGTAGAACGGTGCATGCAACCTCGTTGTCCGGCACCAGGCGACGTTCTCCTGGTGCATGGTCGTGCCAAGGGTCCTTACCCGACGAGACCTCGGTCTGTCTCGTCGCGCTCGCCGCTGGCACGGCTCCGACCACAATTTCGTGGCGAAGATGCTCCACCAGAGGAAGTGGAGCCCCATGACATTAAGAAGCAATTGGCCGTTAGACCAATCGCGGCACGGCACCAATGCCCGCCCATCAGGGATTTACGTCCCATTTGTCCGTGGCGTGGCTCACAATGGGGCCGCCAGCACGGGGACGTCCAATGTGAGAAGGATCATGGCCATCTGCAGTCAGAACGAGGACCTTTCGCGGCCCGGTTCTCGGCCATGCTGACCCAAGGACCCACGTGGGAGCGCATCGATACTGCCACGGCCCACCTCGAGGCTCCGCTGGCAGCAGTGGACCTTGCCGCCCTTGCCAGCAATGCCGACTCCCTTGTCTCGCGCGCCGGTGGACTGCCGATTCGGCTTGCGACCAAGAGCATTCGCTGCCGAGCAATCCTTGACTGGGCCCTACGCCGCGGTGGATTCCAGGGGCTGATGGCCTACTCGATCAACGAGGCGATCTGGCTAGCGAAACGCGGCTTCACCAACATTTTGGTGGCCTACCCGACCGTGAGCCGAAGCGGCCTGGCCAGGCTTGCCGCAGATCCGCAGTTGCTGGAGTCCATCACCGTCATGGTGGACGATGTCGAGCACCTTGGCCTGATTCGCCAAGCCGCCCAGTCCCCGGGGGCACCGATCCGCATCTGCATCGACGTGGACTCCTCGCTACGCATCGGCCGACTGCATCTGGGCGCCCGCCGATCACCACTGCATGGGGTTGACGAGGTGCTGCGATTTGCATCCCTCGTTGCTTCGGAGCGGGGCGTGCAGCTCGTCGGTCTGATGTTCTACGACGCCCAGATCGCCGGCGTCCCTGACAGCTCAGTAGCGGTGCGCCTGATGAAGCGGCGGTCCATTGCGGACCTGGCAGCCCGGCGCCAGGCGATCGTCCGGCGGGTCGGCGAGCACTCCGATCTGTCTTTCGTCAATGGTGGCGGAACGGGAAGCCTGCACACCCTGGGGCCTGATTCGTCGCTCACCGAAGTCGCCGCCGGTTCCGGGCTGTTCGGCCCGACCCTTTTCGATGGCTACGACAACTTCAGCCCGGTGCCCGCACTCGCCTATGCGCTTCCCGTGACCCGCCGACCCGCGCCGGGGATTCGGACTCTCTTCGCCGGTGGCTACGTGGCATCCGGCCCGGCCGGCTCCTCACGACTACCCACCCCGATCTGGCCGCCGGGCCTCAAGACCCTCAAGAGTGAAGGAGTCGGGGAGGTGCAAACCCCAGTCCACGGCCAGAATGCAGGTCACCTGCAGATCGGCGACCGGGTTTGGTGGCGACATGCCAAGGCTGGTGAGGTGTGTGAGCACTTCACGGCCCTGCACCTTGTCGAATGGGATTCCAGTGGACGTGCCCAGATCACGTCCGTTCCAACCTACCGAGGCGAGGGAGAATGCTTCGGATGAATGACAACCAGCGACCCCGTTGGCAGAACTGGGCCGGGACGGCCTTCGCGCAGCCCGCAGCCATCGAACAGCCAGCGACGACCGAAGAGGTTGTCGAGCTCGTCCACCGAGCACGTCAACGTGGCCAGCGGGTCAAGGCCGTCGGCAGCGGTCACTCCTTTACCGGCATCGCCGTGACCGACGGAATCCTCCTCGATCTCGGCAGGCTCACCGGAGTGATCTCCACCGATGCCGTGAGTTGCACCGCAACGGTTCGAGCCGGCACCGTCCTGCGTGACATGAATCAGCAGCTCTGGCGAAGCGGCCTTGCGATGGCCAACCTCGGTGACATCGACCAGCAGACGCTCAGCGGATCCCTCGCCACCGGGACCCACGGGACAGGCGCGCAATTCCCCGGTCTCGCAGCAGCCGTCCTAGCTCTGAAGATCGTGCTGGCCGACGGCACGCTCGTGGACTGCGACGACAGTCGAGATCCTGACCTGTTCGCCGCCGCACGAATCGGCCTTGGAGCGCTGGGGATCATCACGGAGATCACCCTGCAGTGCGTTCCGGCCTTCCTGCTGCAGGCCGTTGAGGCTCCGGATCGACTTGGGGCCGTCATGGAGTGCATCGACTCCCGGTTCGACGAGTCTGATCACTTCGAGTTCTACTGGTTTCCGCACACCGATCGTGTTCTGACGAAGTCCAACACCCGGCTGCCACTGGAGTCAGGCGGTCGACCGCTACCGAGATGGCGAGCCTGGCTGGACGACGAATTCCTCTCCAATCAGGTTTTCGAGGTCGTCAACCGCACCTGCTCACGTTGGCCCGCAGCCGTGCCCGCCATCAATTCCGTGAGCAGTCGGGCACTATCGGCACGGACCTTCACGGCCCCCAGTTTCGAGGTCTTCGCCTCGAGCAGGCGAGTGCGCTTCCGTGAGATGGAAGTCGCCATCCCTCGCGAGAGCCTGCCGTACGTCCAACGTGAACTCACTTCGTTCATTGAGCGTTCGGATCTGCGGCTGCCCTTCCCCGTCGAGTTCCGGTGCGCACCGGCCGATGACGTGTGGCTATCAACCGCCTACCAGCGTGACAGTGCGTACGTTGCGATTCATCAGTACCACCGAATGGATCACGGTGAGTACTTCGATGCATTCGAATCGATCACCCGTTCCGTCGGGGGTCGGCCGCACTGGGGCAAACTCCACAGCCTCGGCTACGCACAGCTCACCCAGTCCGTCCCAAGACTTGATGACTTCCGCAGGGTGCGCAACAGGGTCGATCCGGATCGAGTGTTCTCAAACGACTACTTGCACCACGTCCTCGGCGACTGAAGCAACGGGCCGGTGCGCCTAAATTCCAAGGAGTGATCGAAGGTGTCTCGGCGCGGGCGACCCAAAACTGAGCATCAGATCGTGCACCTCGCGATCTGACCAGTCCGAGTGCATGAACCGGAGGTCCGCAGCGATGTTTCGGACGGCCCGATAGCCGACAAAGTAGGTCGGCAACTGCCCTGCGGTGAGCAGTGCCCGTCGCCACTTGCCGACGGCTTCCCCTTCCTCCTGGAAGCCCCGGCGCATCATGAGCTCCAGCGCCTCCGGTTCGGTGATATCCGACGCATGGACCCGCACGTCGAGGATGGCGTTGATCGTCATCCGGGCCTGCATCTTCAACTGCTGCAGTCGGATTGCGAGGCGGGCCCGGTCGTCCTCCGACGGCGTATATCCACGCTCGACGAGGAGTTCCTCCGCGTAGACGGCCCAGCCCTCGACGAAGCTTCCACTCATCCCGAAGCGCCGGACGAGGGATGCGTTTTGCCGCTGGGCATGGGCCAGTTGCAGCACATGGCCAGGAAACGCTTCGTGGATGGTGAGGTCATGCAATTGGACGGAGTTGTACTCGCGGTAAAAGGAGGCCACGCGGTCAGGCGACCAGTCACGAGGCGTGGGCGAGACCGCGACATTGGTGGGAACGTCCGATTCCTCGAGCGGGCCCGGTGCATCGCAATAGGCGACCGCGACACCCCGATGGATCTCCGGCATCTCAATCACCCGCGTCTGGATCTCCGGCACCGACACCAGGTCATGCTCACGCGTGA
>JAULZL010000288.1:0-5183 GCA_032117355.1 Candidatus Nanopelagicales bacterium | reverse complement strand
TTGCAGCATAATAAAAGCGGATAACAAGCCGGACATGTGCGCGGTCTTCAAGGATAAGATGGCCGAGGTCAAGACCTGCTCCAAGGCCATCGCAGGTGCTGTCGTGTCGTGTGTCCCTAGCGGCCTTAGAACGCGTGCTGCGTGCGAGTGTGGGTGGTTCCGGCCCGAGTTTGCTCCGCACGAGCGCACGGAGCCGTGGCTCGTGAAACGGCAACAGCACCATTTGCGCAGGCGCCGACTGCGGCAAGGAGGTCGACGAGGCGAGCAAGATGTGCACGCCGCCACCGTCCGCCAACACCCTCTCGGCCGATACGTGAGTACAGCTGCGCCCATCCATGCGTAGCCGGCCCTTGTTTGACCGCTACCGCGAAGGCGTCGCGGTGCTCAGCAAGTTGCCCTTGCTCAAACAGGAAGCGCGCTATCTCTCGACCAGCCAGGACAGCCCCACCCGCTCGCGGCCAAGGAGTCGTCCGGCAAGTTCGGTATCGAACAGTGCCGTGGGCCGAAGCCCGACCTCGGCCAGGCAGGGCAGGTCTTGTGTTGCAGCGTGCAGGATCCATTCCACGCCCTCGGTCGCCTGCTGTATGGGAGCCATGCTGGTGACCATGGTCGGGTCGATGAGGGCCGTGCCCGCTCCTTCACGGCGCAGTTGGATGAGGTAGGCGCGTTGGCTGTACCGATAGCCCGATGCCCGCTCGGCATCAAGGGCCAGTGGGCCGTCGCCACCGGCCAAGGCCACCGCGTACTCCGCGAGTGCGGAGTCGCTCGTGATCAGCGCTGGAACTCCGCCGCGGGGCTCGCGAGAGTCAGCCACGGATTCTCCGACGTCCGGTACCGACGTGGGCGACACCGCTTGGTGCGGGAGTCAGGCCGGCAGCGTGCTCAAGCAGGGTGAGCCAAGCCTCGACGTGTCGGCCCATCAGCCCTTCAACGGGTGAGTCGTCTGCTGAGACCGGGGTCCAGGAGGCCCGAATCTCGATTGTCCCGTCGGAGGGACGATCGGCCATGGTGCCGTAGGAAGTGCCGAAGGTTCGCGTGACCGTTCCGCCAACCTGGGTTGCCTGAGCCTCAGCAGAGCCGAGGGAGTCCACCAGCCAGCTCCAGCCAACCTCGCTCAGCATGGGATCACTCGCGAGATCGGTCTCGATGCTGGCGCGGACGAAGACGACGGCGCGGAAGGTCCCGCCCCATTCCTCCACCCCGTCGGCGTCGTGTAGTAGGACGAACCTGCCGGAGGCCAGGTCTGCCGAATCCCCGCTGGTGACGTCAACCGTCAGGGCGAGGGCATCGGGGGCGAGTCGGCCCGGCGCGGGGGCCTCCTCGATCTCGAACTCAGGTCGGGCGGCAACCTCGCGGATGCGATCGAGGGCGATGGCGAAGGGGTCAGCATCTGCAATGACCGTCCTCACCGGGTCAGGCTATGTCCCCGGTGCAGCCATGCCATGCCGGACGCGCCGACTATGGGGCCCGGCTGCACCCCTATCGTTGCCGCGGTGGGAGCACTCCTTGCCTTGGTTTCGAGCCTGAGTTGGGGGGCGGCCGACTTCATCGGCGGGACGCTCTCCCGGCGGCTGCCGGCCCTGGCGGTGTACGGCTGGTCCCAGGCCGTGGGGTGCGTCGTCCTCCTCGTTATTGCGACGATCACGGGTGGCTGGACGGCCGACCTTGGCTACTGGCCATGGGCCCTCGTTGCGAGCATCTTCGGCTTCATCTCGATGATCGCCTTCTACACCGCCCTGGCCGAAGGCCCCATGGGGCTGGTGTCCCCGCTGGCCTCGCTGTCCGTTCTGGTGCCGCTGACGATCGCCCTGCTGTCCGGGGAGACCCCGACCTCGGTGCAAGTCCTAGGAATCGTCCTGGCCGTCATGGGCATCCTGCTCGCGAGTGGCCCGGAACTCTCCGGAGCCGGGTCTGCTCGGCCGCTCGCTCTGTCGGTCGTTGCGGCAATCGCGTTCGGAGTCACCATTGTGGCGTTGGCCCGGGGTAGTGAGACCGATCCGCTCATGACGATCGCCGGCATGCGGGTGATCACGGTGCTCATCCTCGTGGTGGTGCTCCTCGTCGTCCGGCGCACCGGCGGGGTGGGTAGACGAGATATCGCCCCGCTTGCCGTGCTGGGAGTCCTGGACGCGGGAGGCAATCTGCTGCTGGCCATCGCGACGACGATGGCACTGCTGTCGATCACTTCCGTGCTCGGCTCCCTCTACCCGGTCGTCACGGCATTGCTTGCGGCGATCTTCCTGCACGAGCGGCTTAAGCCGGTGCAGTACGTCGGGGTCGTGGCGGCGATGATCGGGGTCGTCTTCATCGCAAGCGGTGACTAGACCTCAGCGGAAGGTTCGTTTGACTCGGACGCGAACCTCATCGAGATCGAGTTGATGCAGTACCGCAGGTCGGTCGGTGTCCGGTAGCCCTCGCCCTCGAAGACGTGGCCCAGGTGGCCACCACAGGTGGCACATCGAACCTCCGTCCGCACCTGGCCCAGGGTTCGATCTTCGATGTAGACGACGGAATCCTTGGCAAGTGGCGCATAGAAACTCGGCCACCCGCAGTGCGAGTCGAACTTTGCGTCGCTTCTGAACAGTTCCGCCCCACAGGCCCGGCACGAGTAGATGCCGACCTCAGAGTTGTCTGTGTACTCGCCGACGAAGGGGCGCTCGGTGCCCGCCTCGCGAAGGACGTGGTACTCCTGCGGGCTCAGAGAGCCTCGCCAGTCCTCCTCGCTTCGCGCGACCGGGTAGGCAGCGCCATCGGGTCGGACGTTCGCACTCGTCGCGGGCGTGTCGTGAGCCATGGAAGGACGGTACGCCACGGCGCAGGTTGGCTACGGCGCAGGTTGGCTACGGCGCAGGTTCGCCACGGCGCAGGTTCGCTACGGTCAGGGAGGTGGATCGCCAGGCCAGAGCACAGGAGGTCAGTGGGATGAGCGACATGATTGACACGAGGTCAGCGTGGATGTCGGACGAGGAGCTCCGCTCGGCGCGGGACCGGCTCCCCATGGTCTACATAGATGCGGTGCCCGTTCGGACGACACCGGATGGCCAGGTCACCGAAGTGGGACTCCTGCTGCGCGGTATGCCGGACGGCAGCATCAGTCGGGCGGTGGTCTCGGGTCGGGTGCTCTATGGGGAGCGGATCCGAGATGCGCTCAGCCGTCACCTGGAGAAGGACTTGGGCCCGATGGCGCTGCCGACCATCCCGGCGACCCCGCAGCCATTCACGGTTGTGGAGTACTTCCCGGATCCGACCGTGACCGGCTTCCACGATCCGCGTCAGCACGCGGTTGCGCTCGCCTTCGTGGTGCCGATCGCCGGTGATTGCGCGCCATCGCAGGACGCGCTCGACCTGGTGTGGGTTGGGCCGCAGGAGGCCTGCTCACCGGGCTTCCAGTCGGAGATGACGAATGGCCACGGACGCCTCGTCCGGATGGCCCTCGCCTACTGCGGGGTGCTGCCATAGGGGTGGAAGTTCGCTGGCCTGCGCTCGGACCGAGCCTGCAGGGCCTCGGGGAGGTCTGGGCCGGCGAATGATGCTGACATCAAGGCGAGGGACTCTGCCATCGACTCGGCGAGGCCCTGGGTCTGGCTGCGAAGCAACTGCGACTTGATAATGCTCATTGACGTCGGGGAGCAATCCTGCGCCACCTGCCGGGCCCACTCGACGGCGCGGGCGGCCGGGTCCTCGACCACCTCATGGACCAGCCCCAGTCGATGGGCCTCGTCTGCTGTCAGGGTTCGCCCGCTCAGCAGGATCTCGGTGGCTGCGGGCAGGCCGATCAACCGAGGAAGCAGCCAGGCGGACCCGTACTCTGCGACAAGTCCCAGCCGACTGAAGGACGTACTCATCGTCGCCGTGGGTGCGGCAAACCGGATGTCGGAGGCAATGGCGAGCACGAAGCCGATGCCGGCGCACGGCCCATTGATCGCCATCGCTACCGGGGTACCCAGCCGAAGGGTGACCGTGGGCAGCGACTCGGCATCCTGATCCTGTACGTACCCTCGAAGGGCCTGTGCTCCCTGGGCGAGGACCGACAGGTCGGCACCAGCGCAGAATCCGCGGCCGGCACCGGTGACCACGATGGCGCGAACCTGCGGATCGGCATCGGCGCGGCGAAGGTGCGCGACATACTCGCCCGCCATGCCGGGCAGAAGGGCATTGAGGCGATCCGGCCGATTCAAGGTGATCACGGCCACCGGGCCATCGACGCTGGACAGAACGGTGCCCTCGAGGCTGGCAGGCAGGTCTTGGCTCATTCGGCCACCCTGTCAGATGCAACTCGGCAATAATCTGCACCACCCAAAGTTGTCCGCGCGGCGCTCCTTTCGTGTGCCGCCTCTCGATAGGAGTCGTCGGTGTCCGAATTTGGCAATACCCCCGCACCAAAGAAGGGCCTTGGCGCACGTGGGGTATTCATCATCATCATCCTGATCGTGGCCGGCATCTTCATGCTGCTCAACCTGGACACGGTGCAGGTCAACCTCTTTGGCTTCAAGGTCGACATGTGGGCCTGGGCACTCATGCTGATCATGTTCGTTCTCGGCATGCTCCTCGGCGGGGCTGTGCGCGGCGGGGTGCGCAAGCTGCGTGGAAAGTCAGAGGCCAAGCCAGAAGGCAAGTGAGCTTGCGGCGGACCGCCCAGCGGTGGCCCCGATCAGTCCAAGCCTCACTCGTACGGGTCTATCCCGAGGATCGTTTCGTCCTCAGGAGTCAGCATCTCGGGTGCATCCTCGAAGGGGTCGTGTCCAGGGTCGGCCTGCTCGGCCGGGGTTGGGTCGTCCAGGCCCCTAATCTCGTCTGGGCGGTCCGGGTCGATGACATGCATGGCCGCCTCCTCCGCACTCGTCCAATGCGTTGGTCGCAGGCCACCTCCGTGCAGTGGGTCGTCGCTGGCGTCCTCGGCGTCTTCCTCGGAGAGCAGGTCCTCGGGGTCCGCCAGGGGGGCGTGTAGGTCATCGGCCGCGTCAATGGCCCCTGAACCCATCAGCCCGACGCGAGCTGCTTCGGCCTCCATAATCATGGCGAGTCGATCGGCCTGGTCGGCGAGATCCCCGCGAGCGTCGCGCCCGGTGGAGGTAGCCACGTCCTGGGGGGAGGCGGACGAGGTGACCTCGTCTGGAGACGGCTGGTTCCCCGTGGCGTCGATCATCGCTGCGTCTCCTCCGCTGGACTGCTGGTGGCCCCGT
>JAULZL010000287.1:1474-2211 GCA_032117355.1 Candidatus Nanopelagicales bacterium | reverse complement strand
GCTCGCGCGTGCGCCAGCAGTGCGGGTAGTTGTGCTCGTAGGTGACGTGGCGCAGCAACACGCCGCGCTCCTTGAGCACCTTGATGATGTCCTTGTTGGCGTCGAACACGAGCGTGCCCTGCCACTCGGGCACCTCGGCCGTGTAGCGCCCGAGGTCGTCCACCGGACACACGAGCTCGATGCCGTGCTGCTCGCACACCTTCTGGTCGTCCTCGCCGAAGCCCGGCGCGAGGTGCACGACGCCCGTGCCCTCGGCGGTGTCGACGAAGTCAGCGCCAAGCACGCGGAAGCAGTTCTCCCTGCCTGCGAAGTACCGGAACAACGGCTCGTACGTGCGGCCGACCAGGTCGCGCCCCTTGAGCGAACCCACCTGCTCGAATCCCTCGAGTTCCTTCTTGTAGGCAGCTGCCGTGGCAGCGCCGAGCACGTAGTACGTGCCGTCCTTGCGCACGATCGCGTAGTCGATGTCGGGACCGACCGCGAGCGCCAGGTTGGAGGGCAGCGTCCACGGCGTGGTGGTCCACACCAGCACGCGGAGCGGGCCGGGGTCGGAGGCCTGCGGGTGCAGCGAGAACGCCACGGTGATGGCCGGGTCCTGGCGCGGCCTCGTTGCGTCGTCGATGCGCGTCTCGAAGTTGCTCACGGGCGTCTGCATCGCCCACGAGTACGGCATCACGCGCTGGCCCTCGTACACGAGGCCCTTGGCGTACAGGGTCTTGAACGCCCACAGCACGCTC
>JAULZL010000287.1:0-1464 GCA_032117355.1 Candidatus Nanopelagicales bacterium | reverse complement strand
CCTGAGCACCGAGCGCCGGCACGCCTCGTTGTAGGTGTCGATGCCGAGCGCGGTGATGGCCTCGCGGCCGCTCACCTTGAGTTCCTTCTCCGCCTCCATCTCCGCCGGCAGCCCGTGGCAGTCCCAGCCGAAGCGCCGCTCGACGCGGTGGCCGCGCATGGTCTGGTAGCGCGGCACGACGTCCTTCACGTACCCCGTGAGCAGGTGCCCGTAGTGCGGCAGTCCGTTGGCGAAGGGGGGACCGTCGTAGAACACGAACTCCCGGGAGGCAGGGCGGCCCGCGACCGACTGGCGGAAGGTGTCGTGCGCGCTCCAGTACGCAAGGATCTCCTCCTCGATCCGCGGGAAGCTGGCCTGCGGGTCGACGGACGGATAGGGCGATGCGCCTGCTGCGGAACTCATGGGGTCGGCAGTGTGGCGATCCCCGATGGCCCGGGCAAGGACGCGCTCCCTGCCCCGGAGTCGCGAACGGAATGCCTCCATCGGCCACCTGTGCCACGGGACCGGGGAAGGGATGCTCGATGCAGGAGGACACCATGCCGAGGATCTTCGCCAGCGCCGCGGTCTGGATCGCCCTCGCAGCAGCCGCCTGCGAGGACGACCGCTTCTCGATCTCGGGGACCGTGCGGAACGAAATGGCAGAACCCCTCGAGGGCATCGAGGTCGCACTGGAGTGGCCCGAGATCTCCAGCGCCGAGCACGTGCTCACGACGCGCGCGGACGGAACCTATTCGTACTCGTGGGAGGACGTGTACCTGTACGGCTCGGTGCTCGCCCGCGTCCGCATCACTCCCAGGGCCGCAGGCTGGACGTTCACTCCCGCCCAACGCGAGTTGCAGGTCGATGGCGAGGTCACCGGTCTCGACTTCACGGGCACTGCGGTATCGCCGCTGCGGGAATGGATCCTCATCCTGACCTGGGACGAGGCAACGGATGCGCCGGGCACGACGCGCTGACGCGCATCGGCACCGGGAGAAGCTCGGAGCAGCGTTGCGATGCCCGCGGGGCAAGGCCACGATCCATGGGCGATCCTGCGCCCGCGGCGCGGGTGACCAGCAAAGGAGACCAAGATGAGCAGGATGCGAACAGGGATCGTGGTGTGCGCAGCAGCGGTTCTCGCGGCAGCATGTGGCGGTGGTGGTGGCGGCGGGTCCACGGAGTCAACGCTCCAGGGCCAGGTCACCGTGCCGGTCGTGGGACTCCAGGCGAGGCGCGCGGCCGAACAGGCGCGCCTGCCGATGGTACCGGGCGAGGTCGTGGTGTGGCTCGAACAGCCGGGCGTGGCACCGGACCTGTCCGCGCAGGGTCTCGACCTGCTCCGCTCCGACCGCGGCCCTGTTGCCGTGTACCGCGCGCGCGCGGCCGTGGCCCTGCCCACGGTGCAGGATGCCGTGCGACTGGAACAGTCCGCCGAGTACGCCACGGCGACGGCGGCACTCGCTGTCGAGGATGCCCCCGGCATCC
>JAULZL010000286.1:0-2266 GCA_032117355.1 Candidatus Nanopelagicales bacterium | reverse complement strand
AAGATGACGTGCAATCCCCAACTCAGAGCCACGAGAAAGAAGAGACCTAGGGCTATGGTGGCGCTACCGATTAAGGAGATTCCCTCGGCAAGCGGCGCCCCTATTACGAGTCCACCGAAGGGCCAGTGAACCAAGTAGAAAGCGAACGACAGTTCTCCTAGTGCTACGAAAATGGCGGAGCCGAGGAGTCGCGCCACACCCACGTGCGGTGCCAGGGCAAGGGCGAGTATCAGAATCGTTCCGGGGATTGCGTAGAGCAGGTCGTAGCTGATCGGTGTCATGAGGAAGGCTGGCGTGGCCATGAACGCCAACATCACCACCATGCTGAGGGCGGCGGCGAACGGGGCCCATCGGTGGGTCCCACCCCGGCGTCGGAGATGCATGAAGATGGCGGCGGCTGACATGCCCAAAGTGAAGTCACCGAGGCGAGTGAGTGGTGTCCGATAGATCCACCGATGGGCAGAAGCTGGGTCCGCCCATGGCAGGTCGGCGCCACCGGTGGCTTGGAAGTATGCCGCTATCAAGACCAGTACGGTCACTGCAGAGAGGGCGAGCAGAACGCCGCCACGTACCGACCCAAGCAGTGGCCCGTACAGGATGATGAGCAGCGGGAACATGGCGTAAAGGAACAGTTCGACGCCAACGGACCACCCGGGCCCGTTGAGCGAGTAGGCGAAATCGACATTGCTGCTCCACGGCTGCAGGGCGAGGAAGTGGGCCCACCAACCCTTCGGGACGGGATTCGTTCCACGCAACGTGACATACGAGAGAACGAGTAGGTAAAGGGGCATGATCCGTGCGATGCGGGCGACGGCGAAGTTCCAGAGTTTGGAGCCGGTGGGTCGGCTGAGTGATTCGGCGTATGTCACGGTGAGGATGAATCCGGACAGGACGAAGAAGATCGTTACTCCCATGTAGCCGCTCTCGAATAGTGAGGCGATCCATGCGGGAGTATCGCCGCCGGGGACATTGTGTGAGAAGAACACTGCCAGGGCGGCAAGCCAGCGAAGGCCGGTCAGGGGTTCTATTCGAGGAAGCCCGGCAGTGGTGGTGTGAAACCACGGTTCGACTGTTGTGCCTTGAGTTGCCACGTCCACCCCTCCGTTGCCTGAGTGAACACTAGGCGTAGGTCAGGCTCTCCCATGAGGTCATCGCGGGACTCATCCCAGGGGCTAGCGAACTCTCGCGGCTAGGCTGACGCCGTGCAGCGAGTTCACCTAGACGTCACTGATCTGGTGGAGTTTCTGCAGCGGGAGGAGTCAGTCTCCGGCGTCCAGCGGGTTATCGCGCGGACGGCCCCACTCCTCCTGGCGCGATCAGGGACGACTGCGATCATCCTCGATCGGGGCCGCGGAGTCTTTGTCGAATTGACCCCCGCCGAAACTGCAGGCCTCCTCGGCGACGTTGCTCCGACCGTGGTTACCCGGCCCGCTATCGCTGCCCAGGCTTCAGATTGTTTGGCCCGCGCCCGCACCGCGGAGCCGCTGGCAATCGATGGCGAGTCGACCATGGTCTTCCTTGGGGCTGTGTGGATCAGCGACGCTCTGATGATGGCTGCCCGCCAGGCACATGCCCAGGGGGCACGGATGGTCTACCTCCTCTATGACCTGACACCAGTCAAGGAGACGGGTCACACGGCTGCGGTCAATCGACTCTTCGAGCGTTACCTCAGTCTGGTCATCGACACTGCCTCCTGCGTCCCAGCCATATCCGTTTCGAGCCGTGAGGACTTCGTCGCGTACTGCCAAGCGGGCGGCCATCAGGCGCCGGAGGGTGTTGCCACCGGCCTACCCTGCGGAATCCTGCCGAGTGACTTCGAGCTGGAAGACCCGCCATGGCCTCGGCCGTACGCCCTGTTCGTCGGCACGGTCGAGTCTCGCAAGAACCACCTACTTGCCCTCTCGGCCTGGCGCGAACTCATTGATCGTCATGGAGCGGACGCCGTGCCGGACTTGGTCTGCATCGGCCGGCTCGGCTGGCACTCGAGTGATTTCATCGATGAGTACGTACGGACCGCGGGCCTAGACGGCAAGGTCTCACTCCTGTCGACATCCGTTAGCGATGGGGATCTAGCCCGCTTCATGGCCCACGCGTCGTTCACGGTGTATCCGTCCCGCTACGAAGGGTGGGGCCTGCCGGTCTCGGAGAGCCTTGCTTTCGGCAAACTCCCGATCGTCGCGCGTAACTCCTCCCTACCCGAGGCTGGGCTCGACTTCGCTGAATACTTCGTTACGGGTGACGTTACGAGTTTCGTCAAGGCAATCGA